>JAXJBE010000062.1:0-1727 GCA_036303125.1 Bacteroidaceae bacterium | reverse complement strand
GGGGGATAAGAGGGGGTCTTGGCTTGACTTTACACAAGCACAACGGTGAGTCCCTTTGCGGCCTGTGCGCCATAGACGAGGGCTTGCTCGATGTCTGCCGTCTTGGATGGTCCTGAAATGAAGCATCCGAAGCCGTAGAGGGAGGTGTCTTGCTGACCTGGTATGCCTGAACCGCGTGTCTTCAGCCATTCGTATGCTTGGTGCATATTGCTCACTATGTTGTCACGATGAACGATGATGACAATGTTTTCGGAGATGAAAAGGATGGCTTTCTGCTTCATATTCATCGGCACCCATACGCAAGCGTTTTCTGCACACGCTACTCCTCCTTCGACCACGCCTACATCTGTGCCGTCAAGGTCTTGTGCTTCAGCTACTTCATCGGGATTGACGCTGGCGTCTATGCCTGGCAGATTGCTTGCTATGACCTTGGCTTCTGGATATGCTTTGCGGATAATGGCATTGATGTCATCGCCTGGCTGCATTTCGATGATGTGCGCTCCTGCCGTGGTAGTGGTCTGATGTATAAATTCCGCCACCGGGTCATCGAATGTTAGTTTCTGGAATGAGAGGTCTGGCATTGGGTATGTCTCTCGTGTATTGTTGCGGAGACGTTGCAGTATTTGTTCTTTCGTTGTCATTTTATTTTTCCTTTCTTCCATAGTGTGTGGAATGATTCCTTTGCAAAGACAGGCATTGCATGGTATTTACACCAGGCATTGAGCTTGACACCTGTGATGAAAGCTGGCACTGTATTGGCTAAAGGTGCGAAGCGCAGGGCTGTGGTGTATAGCGATGGATGGTCGAAGAGCACTTTCATGCCATTTGACATGGTCTTCTTGATTGGGTCGGCGTGATGGAAACTGTCGAGCTGCTGTCGCCATTTGTATATCTGTGTGGAGAGATCTACTTTGACTGGACATACATTGTCGCAGGAACAGCATAGCGAGCAAGCTGAGCAGTTGTGGTAATTGGCGTCCTTATCCTTCAGCATACCGAGGTTGATGCCGATAGGTCCTGGTATGAAATATGTGTAGGAGTATCCTCCTGAGCGTCTATATACTGGGCATGTGTTCATGCAAGCGCCGCATCTCATGCACTTGAGTGTCTGCCAGTGGTCTTCATTGGCGAGGATATCGCTTCTGCCGTTGTCCACGAGAATGATGTGGAATTCTCCTCCTGGCCTTGGTTTGCGGAAGTGGGATGTAAAGACAGTGGTGGCCTGTCCTGTGCCGTGGCGTGCGAGAAGTCTCTGGAATACTCCCATAGCGTCATAGTCGGGTATGATTTTTTCGAGTCCTATGCTGGCTATATGCAGTTTTGGCACTGATGTACTCATATCTGCATTTCCCTCATTGGTGCACACTACTATTTCTCCTGTAGAGGCTATGCCGAAGTTTGCTCCTGTCATTCCGCATTCAGCTGTCATGAAATTATCTCTGAGATGGTATCTTGCACATCTTGTGAGATATGTAGGGTCAGCTTTTTCTTCGAGCGTTGTCTTGTCTGCCACGCCCATGCTGTCGGCTCCCTGCTGTCCGTTGGCTTCGAGTATGCCTTTCTCCTGGAAAGTCTCTTTCACCTGTTCACGCGTGATATGAATGGCAGGCATGATGATATGGCTCGGCGCGAGGTGCATGAGCTGCAGTATTCTCTCTCCGAGGTCTGTCTCCACTACGTCTATGCCGTTGGCAATGAGATTGTCATTGAGGTGGCATTCCTCTGTG
>JAXJBE010000061.1:0-14446 GCA_036303125.1 Bacteroidaceae bacterium | reverse complement strand
TATGCGAAAATAACGAATGGTTTGTTTGCCAGGATCATTGGCAAAATTAGTGCACTTACCATTCTGCAATACGTAAACTTCATTAACGACAAGCCCATTGGCAGAATTAAGTATGCACTAAATTAATTCCGCCAACAGGTAATACACTACACATTCTTACATTACAGGCAAAGAGTCACGCCATCCTTACATGCACAATCTTATTCACACTACTTCTGGTAGGATCTTGTTGTACAAGTTGCAACAGATACAGTCGACTGACAAATGAGTTAAGAAACATCCATGGAACAAAACTTAATATAAATCATGATAAAATGTTCCATTATACCTCAGAATTTTCACAGTGCCATGTGCCGCACCAAGGGAATGTTAAGATATTAGTTTACCTTGATTCTACAGTATGCTCCACATGTGAACTGAATTCACTGGACACATGGAAGAACGAAATCTTCGGATCTGATACTATTGACAGGAGCATTAGGGTTTGTTTTATTTTACAAAGCCCGCAATCCAAGTTCTCCGAGCTGTATGAAAAGCTAAAAACATACGACACAGGTTATGACATATACATTGACAGTACAGATGTGTTTCGAATAGAAAATCCGAACTTGCCTACATCAAAGATGCTTCACACTTTTTTATTAGATGAAAATAATGTCGTTTTGTTATGTGGAAACCCGCAAAGGAGCATGAAAATAAATAATCTTTTCAAGAATGAAATACACAAACGTTTACAAACAAAGTAGGGATTCCGAAAACTCAGAGTAGAAAAGAATTTTGAGTAATATATTTTCAAACTATGAATAAGTCACACGTCTTGATGAAGACACCCCCTGTGAATTCTAAATCAAACAATATGAAAGCTTTATTAAGTACATACAGCACTAAATATGTTTTCCTTTCATTAGTATCTACAATCACGCTCTTATTTTGCAGCTGTAACAAGAATGAGAATAGTATAAGTTGCGAATATGTTTTTTATAAAGACCCATTCGTCACTCAAGCAAAGATGGACTCGTTAGCACTAATGAATGTCACAAGTCTGGACACTGCTCATCTTGCCATACTTCCTGACAACACTTGCTTGAGTGTGGCAGATAACAACTATTTTGTCTATTCCAGGACATCTGTGTACAGGTTCGATGCAAAAGGTAAATGTCAGGCGGTAATTGGCAGACTTGGCCACGGCAGGGGTGAATATTCCGAAGCAAGAAATGTTGCCATCGATAAGAAAGAAAGGAAAGTCATTGTTTTGGGCGAGCAGTCCGTCTATGTATATGACTATGATGGGAAATTCGTCAGCAAGCATTCAATCGATATTCCTGCTAATTCCATTTGCAGGACAAGCAGCCATTACTGGTTTTCGACAGGCAACAACACGTCCTACAGCACCAACGCCATATTCAGGACAAATCTTGAATATAGGGATATGGAGGGATTTGCTCCTGCTGAGTCAGAAGTGAACATGATAGAGAAGAACTTCGGCAAGGGCGAAATGCCCACTTACCACAACTGGTTTTCACATACAGTGTATAGATTGGATGGTGGAAATGCGTCAGTGGCTTTCCGCCTGAGTTTCCCTGGACTGGAAATTCCCGAGTGCGTAAACAAGAATATGGACTTTTGGGAGAGGAATAATATTCTAAGCAGCAGCAACTATATCTCCATAGCCCAATGCTTAGAGAACAAGCAGTATCTGTACCTTCTCTTAGCTGAGAACATTCCTTCGACACAGAGTATGCAGGCATATCATTGGATAATAAACAAGGAAACAGAAAAAAGCCTTGTCATTAAAATAAACCAAAACAGCATGGAGTCTTATCACGTTAATCCGCAATACCTGTCAGAGGACAACATCCTGTTATTCATCGGATATCCAGAAGTGAAAGCATCTGAGACATCTACTTATGGAACAAACCCAAGTATAGTACGCGTCGATTTAACAGAATTGGTATAATGTGGCTTAATTCAGCAAGTAAGACAAACAAAATTATTCCTCTCTTTTGATATATACTGTCTCTCTGCCATTCCCAAACAACAGAGTTGTCTGAGCTAATTGCCCTTGATTATTCGTTCAGCCAAGGCTGAACGGTCATTGAAGTCAATATAAAGAAGCATTTCAAGTATCTTCCCGGACCGTTCAGCCAAGGCTGAACGGTCCGGGAAGATACTTGAAATTGTGTGCTGCCAAGCATAGCACCTATAAATAAATAGGTAAGCAGTTGTTCAGAATTATCTTATATTGACGTAGTAGATTGTTTTCTAATTATGAACACCTACTTATTTTCAATCTTCTCTGACCCTAACGTCAGGGTTGACCTTGGCCTCGTGCTTCGACTTCATATCGTTGTAATTGTCAAGAATCTCTTGCTTAATCTTGGTTGATGACACTCCCTCGCCGTAAGGGAAGTAGAAGACGGAGACTCCAAGTTCTTTAAGGTAGTCGTATTTACCAGTCCAGTCATCGCCTACGACAAAGACATCAATATTGAGTTTTTGGATTAGTTCGGTGTGGTCAAGACTGTGCTGCGGGATGACTACGTTTGGATATTTAAGAGCCTTCACTATGGCTATGCGTTCATCAAAGGGAATGACTGGTGGACGCTTGTAGCTGCACACAAGTTCGTCGGTGCTTACACCTACAATGAGAGTGTCTCCAAGACCTCTGGCATATTCTATCATCTTGAGATGATTGCTGTGGAACATGTCAAACGTGCCTGATGTATATACTACTATTCTGTTCTTGTACATAATGATGGTGGTGTATGTTTTATACTTTTTACAAGGTATGCTGAATTATCTTCATATTGCTTGTTCTGCAGGCTAATTATGAATAAGCACTTATCTTATTGCAAAATTAGCCATTTATATTTATCTGACCAAAGGCAGAACTGGCATTCTTGGATATTGGCTATTAAATAAGAGGTGATGATGAGGATATTAGAAATCAGAAATGGCAAATTGGAACTTTACAGCTATGGAGCTCAAATAATGGGTTATTTCACAGACAGATTGCAAAATTATATATTTTTGAGTCTATTTCCGTTTCTTATACAATCAGAATGGATTATTTTCCGTAACTTTGCACTTGACAAAAACAATCTACTCAGTTATGGAATCAAAAAGAAACATCGTCATCACTGGCGGCGCAGGCTTTATCGGCAGCCATGTTGTCCGTCTATTCGTCAACAAATATCCGGAGTATAATATCATCAACTTAGACAAGTTGACCTATGCTGGCAATCTTGCCAATCTCAAGGATGTAGAGAACAAGCCTAATTACAAGTTTGTCAAGATGGATATATGCGACTTCGACGCCTTCTATCAGCTGATGAAGGATGAACATGTAGATGGCATCATCCATTTGGCGGCAGAGAGCCATGTGGACCGTTCTATCAAGGATCCCTTCACCTTCGCCCGCACCAATGTGATGGGCACACTGTCTCTGCTTCAAGCGGCGAAACTATATTGGGAAAGTCTGCCTGAAGGATATGAAGGCAAACGATTTTACCATATATCAACAGACGAAGTGTATGGAGCGCTTGAGATGACCAATCCTGAGGGTGTGCCATCACCATTCACCACTGTTGCATCCAGTTGCGAGCATCATGCTGCCTACGGCACAGACTTCTTCCTTGAGACCACTAAGTACAATCCACATTCTCCTTATAGTGCATCAAAGGCCAGCAGCGACCATTTCGTGCGTGCGTTCCATGACACCTATGGCATGCCAACCATCGTGACCAACTGTTCCAACAACTATGGTCCATATCAGTTCCCAGAGAAGTTGATACCACTCTTTATCAACAACATCCGCCATCGCAAACCGCTCCCTGTCTACGGAAAGGGAGAAAATGTGCGTGACTGGCTCTATGTGGTTGACCATGCGCGTGCCATTGATACAATCTTCCACAACGGCAAGGTCGCTGAGACTTACAACATAGGAGGGTTTAATGAATGGAAGAACATCGACATCATCAAAGTGGTCATCAAGACCGTTGACCGACTCCTTGGCAGGACGGAGGGAGAAGACCTTGACCTCATCACATACGTCACAGATCGTCTTGGGCATGATGCACGCTACGCTATAGATTCACGCAAGCTTCAAGCTGAACTCGGATGGGAACCATCACTTCAGTTTGAGGAAGGCATCGAGAAGACTGTGAGGTGGTATCTCGAAAACGAGGAATGGATGAACAACATTACCAGTGGAGAATACGAGAAATATTACGATGACATGTATAAGAATAGATAAATAAGAAAGATACTATTCTATGAACAACATCAATATTGAGGAACGTGCGGCCAAAGCTACAGCATATTTCAAGCAGGGTTACAATTGTTCGCAGTCGGTGGTCATGGCATACGCTGATTTATACGGAATGAATGAAGCTTTTGCTTCTCACATATCAGCTTCATTCGGTGGAGGAATAGGCAGAATGAGAGAGACCTGCGGAGCGGCTTGCGGCATGTTCATGCTGGCAGGCCTTGCTGTTGAGGGAGACTATCCCGACGCAAAGCTTAAGAAACGTAACTATGAGGCCGTGCAGAGTTTGGCTGAGGCTTTTCGCAAGAAACACGGTTCGCTGCTCTGCAGAGAGTTGCTCGGCCTTGTGAAGAAGCAAGCTGACGGCACTGTTCCAAATATAAAGATTGAGGCCACACCCGAAGCTCGTACTGAAGAATATTACAAGAAACGTCCCTGTGTGATGACGATAGAAACCGCAGCCCGCATCTTTGGTGAGTGGCTAAACGAAAGGCAATAATCACCTTAAGCAGGTTATAAGTAGGTATTCAAAATAGAGATCAGCGGATATCTCTGGTTGGTGATGCATGAATAATCAAGTGCATTTCGGATGACAATATATGCATTCCAGATGGTCAGCCCCATTAAAGATGGCAAGATGTCCCAGATGACTAAAGAAAGGGTTATTCAACACGAGGTCCTTTGGTCCGAAGTGCCATCGCCTACAATAGAAGCATCAGTTCAGCCGACCGTACCAAACCAACCGTTTGTCAAGCAGATAAATCATTGGTCAGGATTTGTCAGAAATCTTTTTTTGAAAATTTCAAGATAAAAATATTCCTGGATGATTCCTGGATGTTACTGATGATTCCTGACCACAAATCCAGTCCGCCATGCGGACATGTGACAATGAAATGGTTTCGCAGGCGAAACGATTTTTGTTTTAGTCAGGAATTGCCAGAAATAGTCAGGAATTTGTCAGAAATCTTTTTTGCTTTGTGTAGGAAATGGATGTGGAGGGGTATGACCCTCCACGGAAATAACCCTTTCAGGGTTTGATACTCTGCTCGTTACATGCAACCAAAAGGTAGGGTCAGAGACCCTACCCTGTAAATAGCCCTTCCAGGGCTGGCCATCCGGGATGCACTTGGTTATCCAAGCCGCACCAACCGAAGGAGCAGCGAGAGCAGTGTCAAGCTCGCTTGAACACTGCCAAGTCGTGACAGAGGAAGACAGAGTCAACCGAAAATATCCGCTGACCCAAAATAGAACGAAGATATTAGAAAGCTAATTATGAACACCTACTTACCCTACTTGTTGTTGCTATTGACAAGAGTCCTGCCCTTGTACCGACCAGTAAGGGCATCAAGGAATGTCTTGACTTTAGCCACGTCTGCTGTTGGCATGTCGCGTCCCACCTGATATGTAGACATCATCTCTATGGCTTCTTCGAGAGTAGCTACGCTTCCATCATGATAATATGGCCAAGTGAGTGCCACATTTCGTAGGGTTGGAGTTTTGAAACGATAGCGGTCACGCTCTATCTTTGTCTGAGCCCATCGTCCGTTATCAGCATCTGTCAGTCCTGACTGAGCATTGATTTCTCTGTCCTTGAAGTAATCGGCACGCTGCCCCATCAATTCATAGGAGAGGCCTCCCATATTTACTCCTGCATGACATGTGGCACAATTGTACTCCTTGAATAAGGCATATCCTTCAATCTGCTCATCTGTCATGGCTGTTTTGTCACCTTTGAGGTAGAGGTCGAAAGGCGAGTCAGGAGTGATAAGCGTCTTTTCATACTCAGCTATGGCATCAGTGATTGTTGTGGCACTATAGCCTTCTGGATAGACTGCAAGGAAACGCTGTGTGAAATCAGCGTCAGCAGCAAGACGTGCTGAGATTTCCTCGAAAGATTTTGACCCCATCTCTACAGGATTGAGAGGGGGACCCGCCGCCTGATCAGCAAGGGTAAGTGCGCGTCCATCCCAGAACTGTACAAAATTGAAACAGGCATTGTAAGACGTAGGTGCGTTGATGCCACCAAATTGTCCTGCTATACCTCTGGAATACTGGAGGTTGTCTACGCCTGCCGTACCTATGCCGTGACATGTGGCGCAGGAGATTGTGCCATCGCCTGAGAGGCGAGTGTCATGGTAAAGCATTTCACCCAATACAACCTTTGCAGAGTCGACTGGCATGGAATTTGGAATAGGGCGCACAGGTTCGTTTTTGAACTCCTCTGCAGCGAGAGGATTGGGATAGAACTGTTCGCGGTGTTGCTTCACCCACTGGAGGACGATGTCGGTCTTGGCTGATGTGAGAGATGAACCCCAGTGGACGAGGTAGTAGGACATGAGCGGCATAGTGCCGTCTATCACAGACTTCTCGACTTTGGCCAGGTCTACCTCATTGACAGCCGTGCCATTTTCAAGAGCTTTCATGAGAGGAGCTATGTCGAACGACTTATAGCCGTCCTCAACATGACCGCGAATCAAAGAACCGATGCCAGGCAATGATGCGTATGCAGGTAATGGAGGAGCTGCCGTGTGGCAGAACACACAACCGCCATCATTAAGAATCTGCGCTACCTGTTCGTTAGCTGGCAACGACGCGTCTGGAGTTGTGTTGACAGCAGAATATGTGATGGCCATGCCTGCTACAACGGTTGCTGCTCCAATGATAATCATGCTTGATTTTTTCATAAGCGTTGCATTTAATGAATTGTTAATGAATATATATTGTATTTATTTTGCAAATATCTAATATCTTTATCTCCGTGTAATTATAAAAGGTAACATGCAACATCAGTAGCTATGCATACTCTGCGATGCCGAAGGTAAAAAATTGACTCCATACCAGCACATCTGCAGTAAGGCAAATCCGATAATGAGCCATACGCATGAGACTTTGTAGGACATTCTCTCGCTATGCCTCAACCGTTGATGGATGTATACCAGATAGACACACCATGTGGCCGCAGCCCAAGTCTCCTTTGGATCCCAGCTCCAGTATGTGCCCCATGCCTGTTTGGCCCAGATGCATCCTGAAAGCATGCCGAAGGTGAGAAAGGCTATGCCGATGGCCACGAGGCGATCAGCAGAAAGGAGCATCTCGCCAGTATGACGCAATAAACTGCCTATGGCAAGGAGGAAGGCGCAGCCAAAAAGGCTATAAGAGAAGATGTAGACAGTGACATGAGGCACAAACCATACGCTCTGCAAAGCCGGCATAAGGCTCTTGTCGTGTATGTCAGGGCGCAAGATATTGATGATGATAAATACCGCTGACACGACCATGGAAAAAAGCGGTATCCACCTGTAATGCCATCTTATGTATACCAACCATCCCGACACAATCATGAATAACGAATACCACAGACGAGTCTCGCCAAGAGTGCGTAGTGGAGGACGACTGAGACTAATCCACAAGCCTGCTATGAAGGAAGAGTAGATGAGTATGCCTGCCGCCGTTGTCCATATAGCTATGCGGCTACTGCCATTCTTGGTGCGAAGAGCAGCGACTGTACCTATTGCCCATAGAATCAAGGCGAGGACAGAAAAGGGAATGTATTGCGTCCAGGTTATCATGTGGTGGTTTCTGAATTAAGGGGTGTTGAGCTGAGAGAAGAGCCTGCTATGTCAGAAGAACGTGGATGAGACTGAGACGTTGTGCCCAACATCTTCAGATACCATGCCACTCCAGCAAGCAACAGCAATATTCCTAACAACATAGGGTACTTCCATGGTTGGTGAACTATGGTCAGCATGCAGTGGGTGGTGACGCCTGTCGCAGGATTGGCCTCAAAGTTCGTCAAATAAATATCCTCACCGAAGTTGACTGACAGAGGGCTGTTGACTTCGATTATCACGGGAGCTCCATCCATGAGCAACTGGGCACGGTATTGTGTGGGCGAACCGTCGGCCTCACTTGTCTCGACGGTAAAGTCTTGCAACTGCAGCTTATACCCGAGAGGAGCAATGCATCCGTCCTTCCCCACCGCCATGATGGTCTCTTCTTCACGGTTGACGATAGCTTTCATCTCTTGAGTGTCGCCAGCACCAACCACTCCGCTGAAGAGGGCGAGCCACAATCCTGCATGCAACGCCATGAATGCTCCATCGCGCTTGAAGGAGAAATGGTGCAGACGGTGGATAATGACGAGAGTAAGGTGGGCAAGCAAGACTACGAGCAGTGCCACGAATGGCCATGAGGTGGAAAAGGATGCAGCGGCTGGCATGCATCCTCCCACAATGCACCATCCTGCCACGAGAGCCAGAAGCCAGCATGCCGTGTGAGGCGAACGGAAGCGACGCATCCAGTTGCTTTGGCCTTTCTCTCTGTCCAAGACAAAAAGGAAGGCTATGGCTGCAACTCCAAGTCCACTCCCCACGGGAAAGGCGAACATCTCCGGATCAACATTGCCTGTCAAGCATTGTATGCCTGCAAATACCATCAGGTATAAGATTAGCCATTGCATAGAGTGGATTTTATAAGTTGATTTATAGAACGCCTACTTATAGAAAAGACCATTTTTTATTTCTTTCCCCTCTTCTTACCTTGCTTTGCAGTATTCTTTATTTTGCTTTGCTTGGCGGCTTTCATGGTAGCCTTGCCAGCCTTCTTGGAACGCCTGCCTCCATGCTTAATGTCAGGAGACACGATGGAAGAGGAAACGGGAGGCAGTCCGCATGAAGCTATCTGTGAGATAAGCTCATATTCGAGTTGCTTTCGATAGAGGTTGGCACTTGTCACCTTTATGCGCACAGGGTCGCCAAGGGAGAAACAGCGATGTGTCTGTCTACCGATGAGGCAGAAGTTCTTATCATCGAAATAGAAGCCCTCGCTGCTTATGACGTGCACAGGGATGAAGCCCTCACAGTGGTTGTCGTCAACTTCAGCATATATACCGTATTCTGTCACTCCACTGATGTGGGCATCAAACTCTTCGCCTATCTTGTCAGCCATGAACTCCACCTGCTTGTACTTGATGCTTGCTCGCTCTGCGGCAGCTGCCAATTGTTCCATTGACGAACTGTGTTCACAGAGAGCCTCGTATTTTTTCTGGCTGGCACTGGCTGACCCAGCAGCATAACGTGTGAGGAGACGATGCACCATCAAGTCAGGATAACGGCGAATGGGCGATGTGAAATGAGTGTAATAGTCAAAACCAAGACCGTAGTGCCCGATATTGTAAGTGGAATAGACAGCTTTTTGCATAGCTCGAAGAGATACATTCTCTATGAGGTTTTGTATACGGTTTCCTCTTACATCATAGAGCAGTTTGTTGAGGCTCTTGGCCACATCTTCTTTCTTTCCCATTGTTGTGAGATGGAATCCGAAGCGTGAGGCCAGTGAGGCGAGATTGTCAAGTTTGTTAGCGTCAGGCACATCGTGTACACGATATGGCAAAGTTTTCTGTTTCTCTCCCTTCTTCACCTTGCCTATGCTTTCTGCTACAGTGCGGTTGGCCAACAGCATAAACTCCTCAACGAGCTTATTTGCATCTTTAGCATTTTTAAAGTACACACGGATAGGTTTGCCATCCTTATCTATCTCGAAGCGCACCTCTTCCCTGTCAAAATTGATAGCGCCATCCTTGAAGCGCTGATCTCTCAGATGGTGCGCAATACGGTTGAGAGTGATGAGCATATCTGCATTTTCACCTTGGCGATGGTCTTCGGGCACAGGTGCTGCCGGGATGGAAGCGGGGTCAATGGAAGGTAAATTGTCACGGAAAGCGTTGAGTTCGGTATCTGCAATGATTTCCTGAGCAGGTATGGGTTGTGTGGGCAGAGCTTTGCCTGCACGTATGAGTTCGCATTCGCGGGCTTCGCCGTTCTGTTCAAGCAGATATTGCACCTCTTCGTAGGTGTAGCGGCGGTTGCTCTTGATGATGGTATGTTTGATGCGTGAGTTGAAGACCTCACCCTCTTCGTTCATCTCAAAGATGACGGAAAAGGTGAGCTTCTCCTCATCGGGACGGAGTGAGCAAAGCATGTTGCAGAGATGCTCAGGAAGCATTGGTATGGTGCGGTCTACGAGGTAGACGGATGTGGCGCGCTGCTGAGCCTCCTTGTCTATTACAGACCCCTCAAGCACATAATGGCTAACATCAGCTATGTGAACGCCAATCTCCCATACTCCGTCTTTGACCTTCTTTATGGATATGGCATCGTCAAAGTCTTTAGCATCGCGTGGGTCGATAGTGACGGTGAAGGTATCGCGAAAGTCTTCTCTTTGCGCCATCTCTTCTGCTGTGATGCCTGGTTCTATCTTATTTGCTGCGGCCTCCACATTCTCAGGATACTTATATGGCAATCCGTATTCAGCGAGTATGGCATGCATCTCTGTATTATTGTCGCCCCCCTGTCCGAGCACATCTACGACTTCTCCTACAGGATTGCGCTCTGCCATGGGCCAGTCAAGGATTTTCACCACAACCTTGTCCCCGTCTTTAGCACCTCCAAGTCGTTCGGCCGGTATGACTATATCTCTCTGCAACATGGCGGCAGGAGCATCAAGGAAGGCTACCGAATGCTGCATCTGCAGATTGCCCACAAATGGTTTGTCCGTACGCTTGATTATCTCTATGACATTGCCATGGAGCTTTCGACTGCCACGTCGCTTGGCGTGCACTCCCACTTTAACGCGGTCACCCGGAAGGGCATGCATCGTGTCTTCATCATAGATGGATATGCCTATACCCTCATCTGTGTCAACAAAGTTGCGTCCGCCAGAAGTACGGTTGAACACGCCTTCCATGGTATGTGCAGCTCCTGCCATAGTTATCTCATCATTAGTCTTGCGCACAAGAGTTCCTTCATCAAGCATGGAGTTAAGAATGTCTACACATAACATCTTGAGCGGATGTGTAGTGAGTTTCATCCCTTGGAAGAGTTTGCGGAGAGAGAAGCTTTCTCCTTTCCTCTCGCTAAGGAACTGTGTGATTAAATCAGTAAGTTCCCTTTTATTTATACTGGACTTCAGAAGCCCTGATTTACTTTTTTTACCCATTGTACAGTTGTCGATTTGGTTATTTTCACGCCTAAATTAGTGCTTTTCTTTCAAAAACAACATTACAAATGAGTTAAAATGTTGAAAACAGGGCTAAAAGTGCTAACTTTGCAATCAAATTACATAGTAAAATGAACATTCTAATAACAGGAGCGAGCGGATTCATCGGCAGTTTCCTATGTGAAGAAGCATTGAGGCAAGGCATGCAGACATGGGCTGGAATGCGTGAGCATTCAAGCCGCAAATGGTTGCAAAGCGAGAGACTCAATTTTGCTTTTCTTGATATGTCAGACACGAACAAACTAAGTTCGCAGCTCAATAAGTATAAAAGATTGATAGGGCGGTGGGACATTATCATTCATGCGGCAGGGGCTACCAAGTGTCTTCACCAGGAGGACTTCTTTAAGCACAACTACCTGTGTACGGTCAATCTTGTCAATACCCTTGAAAGTCTTGACATGCTGCCCCAACAGTTTCTCTATGTCAGCAGCCTAAGCGTTATGGGTCCCATCCGTGAACAGCAGAATGCCGATGGGAGTTATAGCGACATGCTCGACAGCGATGTCCCCTGCCCCAATACTGCTTACGGCGAGAGCAAGGTTAAGAGTGAACAGTTTCTCAAGGAGAAAAGCAATGAGACAGAGGGACGATTCTGTTATACCATCTTTCGCCCGACAGGAGTGTACGGCCCCCGCGAGAAGGATTATTTCATGATGGCCAAGAGCATCAAGAACCATATAGACTTCTCCGTAGGCTATAAGCGGCAAGTACTCACCTTTGTTTATGTGAGAGACCTTGTCTGCGCGATCTTCTCCGCGATTGGCAAAGGGGCTGTGGCTGGTGGCAAAAGCTATAGCGTGAGCGATGGACAGAACTACAGCAGTCGTGCATTCAGCGACTTGATACAGAAAGAGCTCCATGTGAATGGAGTGCTGCATGTCAAAGCGCCGCTGTGGTTGCTGCGCATTATTTCATGGGTGTCAGAACATATATCCTCACTTACAGGCACTCCCTCCACTCTCAACGGGGACAAGTACCGCATCATGCGTCAACGCAATTGGCAATGCGATATCACACCTCTGCGTCAAGACCTCAGCTACGAACCTCTGTGGCCATTGGATAAGGGGGTTAAAGAGTGTATACAATGGTACAAAGACAACAAGTGGCTATAAAGTATATATAGCTTCTAAAACAATAATCAACCACACCAATGACACTAAAAGACTATACAAAGAAAAGATACGAGAAAGGGATATGGAGCATGGAGATTCTCACCATCATCTACATCCTCTTCACCACAGTCTTAATACTTTTCCATTGGCAGGGACTGTCCAACCCGACAAGCATGATTATCACCCGTGTCGTCATGCTCGGAGTCATCGGCGCATGCTACGGACTTTACAGGCTCTATCCTTGCCGTGCCCTGCGCATCCTCAGAGTCTTTCCCCCTCTATTAGGACTTATATTCTGGTATCCAGAGACATACGACTTTTGCAGCCAATACCCATACCTCGACCATATCTTTGCGGAGGCTGACCAAATGCTTTTTGGTTGCCAGCCCGCTCTTGTCTTCTGCCAGCAAGTCACCAGCACCTTCTGGAGCGAAGCTTTCAACATGGGTTACTATGCCTATTACTATATGATGGGAGCCACCATCATGTTTTATCTCCTCTGCCGCTACGAACAAGCCGACAAGGCAGGATTCATCTTCCTTGGCTCATTCTTTCTCTACTATATAATATATGAGTTCTTGCCTGTAGCGGGACCTCAATATTACTTTCACGCAGTTGGAGTGGAGACAGCCGACACAGGTGTCTTTCCTGCTGTAGGGTATTATTTCCAAACACATACAGACATGCTCCGACCTGAAATCAAAGGAATCTTTAGCCAACTTGTCTCAGGAGCGCAAGAAGTAGGCGAAAGACCCACGGCCGCTTTCCCCAGCAGCCATGTAGGCATGAGCACCGTGACCATGATACTGGCTTGGAAGGCTCGCAACAAATGGCTCTTCTGGATCATGATGCCTGTCTATATCCTGCTTTGCTGCGCCACAGTATATATCCAGGCTCACTACCTCATTGACACTATATTCGGATTCATCTCTGCCATTCTCTTCTTCATGCTGACAGCATGGGGATATAAGAAGATGAAAGAGCGATAAGGCTTTTAATGGTTTCTACTGCACATATCAACATATATTCATAATAGAACAAAGATATGACTGTCATTTATCCATCGCCCATCTCCGGTCTTATCCGTAGCCGAAGGTTAGGATTATCATTAGGAATCAACCTCATGCCGCCGGATGGCAAATGCTGTTCGTTCGACTGCCTTTATTGTGAATGTGGATTCAATCATGACTTCATTCCTCACCACAGGCGACCAATGAGGGAGGAAGTGGCATCAGCACTCGAAGAGAAACTGAAGGAACTCAGAGAACAGGACATCACTCCAGATGTGCTAACCTTCTCAGGCAATGGAGAACCAACGCTCCATCCTCAGTTTGCAGATATCATAGATGACACTATCACTCTGCGCAACCGCCACCTCCCATCTGCCAAAGTGAGCGTCTTGACCAATGCCACACAGATATTACGCCAACCTATCTTTGATGCACTTTGCCGTGTAGACAACAACATGTGCAAACTTGATACCGTATCACCTGAATATATCAAACTGGTAGACCGTCCCAACATCAACTACGATGTGGCGGCTATCGTGGAGCGTCTGCATGAATTTGGCAAAAGATGTGTAATCCAGACGATGTTCATGCAAGGTGAATATGAGGGGGTGCCGACAAGCAACATTTCAGATGACTTTGTTTTACCCTGGCTCGACAACATCAAGTATATCTCGCCCAGAGAAGTGATGATATATACCATTGACAGAGAGACTCCAGCCAAAGGGCTTTTGAAAGCATCTCACGAACATCTGGACAGCATACAAGCAAGGGTAAAACAACTTGGCATACCATGTAAAGTTGCATACTGATATTGGGAACACATAAATCCACCTGCCCCCAACCAGTAAGACTGACAACACTTTATTCTTGATTAGCCAAACCGCACCAACCAGAGATATCCGCTGAGCCAGAATCCAAACAGGGAAGAGGAAAACGAAAGGAGCATCAACAGGATGAATGCCCATGCCAGCCTGTGGTTGTAAAGAGCTTCTCTGCTCAAC
>JAXJBE010000060.1:0-2202 GCA_036303125.1 Bacteroidaceae bacterium | reverse complement strand
GTATGACGTGGGTTGCTGCCGTGAGGTTGAGACCAGTACCGGCAGCCTTCAACGAAAGAATGAAGATACGGTCGTTGCGATTGTTCTGGAAACGGTCAACCATTTCCTGACGCTGTTTCAATGAGCATCCACCATGATAGAACATCGGTTCTTCATCCAGGGTGGTACGGATGAAGTGCTGGAGCAAATCTCCCATCTCTCGGAACTGCGTGAAGATAAGTACTTTCTCGTCGGCATCAATGATACTGCGAAGCATATCGAGCAACATTTCCGTCTTTCCCGATAGCGCCGGATCCATACGGTTGTCCTTGAGATACTGTGTCGGATGATTGCAAATCTGCTTCAAGGCAAGCATCATCTGCAGGATAAGTCCCTGACGCTTGAAAAGTGTCTGGTTGTCCTCTCCCTCTATGCTCTCGATAACTGCCATACATTTGTTGACGGTCTCTTGGTATAGAGCTGCCTGATCGGGAGTGAGTGATGCCAATTCATTACGCTCTATCTTATCTGGCAGATCGCTGATGATGCTCTTGTCCGTCTTCAGTCGTCGCATCATGAACGGAGCAGTTACCTTGCGGAAACGTTCTGCCACATGACTGTCACCATACTTCTGTATCGGCTTCGCGTATGAATCAGAGAAGTCCTTTGCCGAACCGAGATAACCGTTGTTCGTAAAGTCTATGATACTCCAGAACTCTGACAAACGATTCTCCACTGGTGTACCACTCATAGCGATATGACAATCTGCTGGTATGCTGTGTATCGCCTTGCTCTGTGCAGTATCGCTGTTCTTGATGTTCTGGGCTTCGTCTATTACAAGGACTTGCCATTTCAGTTTTTTCAGTTTGTCAGCATCCGAACGCACCACACCGTATGTCGAAAGGATGATGTCAGCATTCTTGCAATCATCGCCCTTCAGGTCGCGTGCAGTACCATGATATACGCCAGTGGTCATTTGAGGGGCAAAGCGCTTCACCTCCGACTGCCAATTGTGCAGCAAACCAGTTGGCACAACTACAAGTGCTTTCTTCTTGTCCATTGCACCCTCTTCCTTCATTTTCAGCAGCAGAGTGATAACCTGCAGGGTCTTACCGAGACCCATGTCATCTGCTATGATGCTGCCGAAGCCTATCTTCATATTGCGATACATCCATGAATAGCCTCGCTCCTGATAGGGTCGCAACTGTGCATTGATGCCTTCTGGCAGTGGTATGATGCTTTGTGAGGTAAACTGACGAATGAGTTCGCGCACTTCGTCTGTAAGTTCTACTGGTGCGCCATTGTATTCGCCACTCAATGCCGCTTGCAACAGTTCGCCTGGCTTTATCTTTGGTGGTGCATTCAGCACTTTTTGTAGTTTCGCCATTCCAGCCTCGTCGATATAGACATACTGTTCCTTGAAGCGTAGAAGACCGCTGGCATGACCAAGCAACCGGTCAAACTCTTCGGGCGACAGGAACACATTGCCCACAGCCACCTGCCAGTTGAAGTCGAGCAGATCGCTCATTGACAGGAACCCATTTGAATCCTTTCCCTTTGATTTCAACTTTACGGATATCTGCGGACGGATAAGTGTCTGCAAATCCTTTGGCATGATGACGTTCACACCAAGCAAACGCATGGCAGGAATCACTTGCAGCAGGAATGCAGGGAAAGTTCGCATCGTGAAATCAATGCTTCGCTTGCCCTTATCGTTGATATAAGCATCAAGTCCGTCAACTATGTCGCAGAGGATGGCAAGCTGACGCAGTATCTCCATTCTGCCTGATGCGTATGCCTTCTTTGTCATCACATCTGCCAACGGATGATCATCTGCCTTTACATCCACGGCAAAGCCTTCTTCCGTCTCGTCAATCAGGAACGTCAACCGATGCTTGTTCTGCATGAAGTAGCGATCGAGCCACGAACGTATGCCGCCAGGGGTGTTCGTCTCTCCGATACCATTGAAACGCGAACACTCTGCTTTGAAGAACAGGTCATAGAATAGTTCATCCTTGCTCTCATGCGATAACATAGGAACGAGTGACGTTATCATCTTGCAGACAAGTTCCTTGCTCTGTCCCAATCTGCCAACAATGCTTCGGGTAGCTTCGTCAATCATGGCAGGTTGCCATACGATGTGGTATTCCTTCTCCTCCTTTGTCTTGGCACGTCCACGTCCCTTGCTTATCACAAGGTCATAGTAAATCTGTGGAACGATGC
>JAXJBE010000059.1:0-17704 GCA_036303125.1 Bacteroidaceae bacterium | reverse complement strand
ATGCCATGCTCTTCGTTATATGCCTGCTGCTTGCGGCGACGGCGGTTAGTCTCATCGATGGTGCGCTGCATTGTCTCCGTGATGCTGTCAGCATACATGATGGCCAACCCATGCACATTGCGCGCCGCACGGCCAATAATCTGCACCAGCGAGCGATGGTCGCGCAGAAACCCTTGATAGTCGGCATCCAATATGGCCACAAGAGAAGCCTCGGGTATGTCCAAGCCTTCGCGAAGCAAGTTGATTCCTATCAGCACATCATACACTCCTGCACGGAAGTTATTGATGATTTCCACACGGTCAAACGTGTCCACATCCGAATGGATATAGTTAGCCTTCACACCCACTTTATTAAAGAAGCCGGACACTTCCTCTGCCTGACGTTTCGTTGACGTGATGACAAGCGAGCGCTCATCAACCTCCACACGGCGATGTATCTCTTCAAGAAGGTCATCCATGAAATTCTGCTTAGGGCGAACCTCTATAGGAGGGTCGAGCAATCCTGTGGGACGTATCAACTGCTCAACAACAACGCCCTCTGCCCTCTCCAGCTCATACTCAGCAGGAGTGGCCGAAACGAAGATGGTTTGCGGCGTTAGGCTCTCAAACTCCTCCAACGTCAGAGGCCGGTTGTCTAAAGCCGCGGGCAAACGAAAAGCATAATCAACAAGATTTTCCTTTCGCCTTCGGTCCCCTCCCCACATGGCCTTAACCTGCGGGATGGACTGATGGCTTTCGTCTACTATAAGCAGGAAGTCGTCGGGAAAGAAGTCCAGCAGGCAGTAAGGTCTCTCTCCTGGAGCCCTTCCGTCAAAATAGCGCGAGTAGTTTTCGATGCCCGAGCAGTGACCAGTTTCCCTTATCCACTCCAAGTCATTGTTCACCCTCATCTCTATCTGCTTAGCCTTCTCCGCATCCCCCTTCTCCATGTAAAAGTCAATCCTCTCCTTGAGGTCTCTCTCTATCTCAATAATGGCCTTCTGAGTCTGTTCTTTGCTCGTCATGAAAAGGTTGGCGGGATATATCTGATACTCCTCATACGAAGCTATCGGGTAGAGCGTGTTAAGATCCAGTTCCTGTATGCAGTCTACAGTATCGTCAAAATACATCACTCTAAGTATCTTCTCATCATACGCCAGATAGATGTCGACCGTCTCACCCTTCACCCTAAACTGTCCCCTCTCCAGTTCACTCGCCTCGGCTAAGTCGTTATTGACATAGAGCATGTCTACCAGTTTGCGTCTAAGCGACTCTTGCGGCAAGTCTTCATCAACATGCACAGAGAGTATATTTTCAGCAAAGCTTGTCGGTGCTCCCATGCCATAGATGCACGATACTGAAGAAACGACAACCACGTCCTTCCTGCCAGACAGCAATGCCGACGTGGCAGCCAGACGACTCCTGTCAAGTTCTTCGTTAATAGCCAGATCCTTCTCTATATATGTGCCCGTTGAAGGTATATACGCTTCTGGCTGATAATAGTCATAATAACTGACATAATACTCCACCGCATTCTCGGGGAAAAAAGCTTTCATCTCCGTGTAGAGCTGATGAGCCAACGTCTTGTTGTGGCTGAATATCAGCGTCGGCTTGCCCACGTTCTTGATGACATTGGCCATCGTGAATGTCTTGCCCGAACCCGTCACACCGAGCAGCACCTGGGCAGCGACACCCTCTTTCACTCCTTCCGTCAACTGGTCAATAGCCTGTGGCTGGTCGCCCGTAGGCTTATACTGAGACACAAGTTTAAAATCCATTACGCTTCACTTGTTTATTACGGTTCATTACGATTATCATAACGACGTTACGCCTCCTCTACGCAAGCATTAACATCCATGCCCTTCCCTCCCCCTTCACATATATACTCACAACATGCGCTATCAAGCAACGGGCGAACTTTCTCAATGCAAAAATACGACTTTCAATCCGAAAACTAATGTTTTTTAGCTAATAAAATCAAAATTCGCTCATTGCCACAACCATACTTCAACAAAAAAGCGTAACTTTGCATTCATAATTGCAATCAAGAATGAAAAAAACACTGTCAATAGGACTGATATCAGTCATCATGCTGAGTTCGTGCAACTCATACAACAAGATACTGAAATCCTCCGACTATGATTACAAATACGAAGCTGCAAAAGAGTACTATGCCAGCGGTCAATACTCCAGAGCCTACCAACTGCTGGAAGGCCTCGTCATCCCCATGAAAGGGTATGACAAGGGAGAAGAATGCCTCTTCATGCTCTCTATGTGCTACTACAACATACATGACTACGAGACGGCATCCATGTACCTCGAACGCTACGTCAAGTCATATCCAAAAGGACAGTATACCGAACTCGCCCGCTTCTACTGCGGCAAGGCACAATACAAGCAGAGTCCCGACCCACGATTAGACCAGTCACCAACCTACTCTGCGCTCAACACGCTGCAGGAGTTTCTCGACTTCCATCCCTATTCCACACACCGAGAAGAGGTCAACGACATGATTTACGAACTGCAAGACCGACTCGTCGACAAGGAATATCTGGGAGCCAAACTTTACTACGACCTCGGCAGCTACAACGGCAACACCATCTTCGGCGGCAACAATTATGAGGCCAGCATCATCACGGCCGAAAACGCCCTAAAGACTTTTCCCTACACCCGCAAACGAGAAGATCTCTACATGCTCATCTTGCGATGCCGCTTCAAACTTGCACAGTACAGCGTTGCAGAAAAGTCAGACGAGCGATTCCGCCAAACCATCGACGAATATTTCGGATTCAAAAACGAGTTTCCCGAAAGCAAGTACACGAAAGAAGCGGACAACATCTACAAGCAAGCTCTCGCCAAGACAATCAAGTCAAAGAAGGCCAGCCCAGCCACTGCTGAATAAGTCATCTCCACACAAGCAGCGACAAGACAGAAACTACAGATTTATAACGACATTCAAACATACAAACAAGCAACTATGGATTTCAAGAAGACAAATGCACCAGCAACAACAGTCACACGCAACCTCATGGACTTCTGCCGTGACACAAACAACATCTACGAAAGCGTAGCCATCATCTCAAAGCGCTCCAATCAGATAGCTGCAGAGATGAAGGAAGAGCTAAACAAGAAGCTCGTAGAGTTTGGTGCACACAGCGACACACTTGAAGAAGTATTCGAGAACGAAGAGCAGATACAAATCTCTCGCTACTACGAACGTCTGCCCAAATCAACTCTCATCGCCACACAAGAGTTTCTTGAGGACAAGATTTACTACCGCAACCCATCAAAAGAGACAGAACGCTAATCAATCCCGAAGGGAGACCCAACGCTCACTATGATACAGCGCATACAGACCCTCTACCTCGCACTCGTCCTCATCTTCTCGTTTGTAGGACTCATCACCACCTCTGCTGAATGGACTGTAGCAGACAAGGTCATAGCCGACTTCGGCAGTTTCACCTTCAATGCCAACCCACCATTCCAAGCCTACGACACCATTAGTGGTCCCTGGTGTCTTGGCATATTGCTGATTATCGTCATCTTCCTCTCTGCCCTGAGCATCATGCTCTTCCGCAAGCGCATGCGCCAACTGAGACTGACCATCCTCAGCACTATCCTCCTCGTCGGATACATAGCCACCTATGCGGCCTTCGCCTACTACTATCAACTCCATCTGGAACAAGCAGCGCCCGCAGGCCTCACACCGACACTACACATCAAGTTCATCTCAGCACTACAAGTCATCAGCGTCATACTCAACTGCCTCGCCATCCAAGGCATACGCAAAGACGAGGCTCTCGTACGCTCGCTCGACAGACTACGATAAATACAGTCCTGGCTCGTACAGATGCCACCAAGCATCTGCCACACGACAAGCCAACAGGCTGAACAGACATAAGACACGGCACCACCACCAGCCCTGACAAGCGACTGATGATGGTGCCGTGTCATGTCAAGAAAAAACTCCGCAGGAAGAAGACAACCTTTTGTCCACCAATTCTTGAAAGACATCACCAACACCCCTTAACAAAATGGAACGCACAGCCTTCGCCATAGATACAGATAAAAGCACCGACAAAGTCAAGGAAGCTATAATCGCCACAATGAGGTACGCCGAGCAGCACAGGCTCATGTACATCAATGTTGACATCCTACTCTACCACATCATGCAGCAGAAGGAATTCATCGGATACGCGCAAGCACACAACTGCGACACAGAGATGCTGACCAGCCTGCTTGCCTCACACATCGAGAATATAGATAGAATACCTGAAGACAAGCCTTATTCCCACACCATCTCGACAGACTTCGCCGTGCTTATGGACATGACCCGCCTCAGCAAGACCACCATCAAAGAATCGCTCAACAGAGCCATACAGATGGCCTTCGAGATAGACCGCTCCAGCCCAGACAAAGACGCACTCGCCAAATCCTATCCCCCCTTCAACATCAAGACACAGTTCCCCGTGTCCATACCCACCATTCTCTGCAGCATCTACAACCTTCCCACCACATACGCCAGCACACTCCTCACACACCATGTGGGCACAGAACCAGGAAAGGTCTTCTACGATCTGAGAGATTACTACCTTGACGACATCAACGACTACATCGCACTCCATCCTGAAGGCAATTCCCAAGCACAGGCCAGCATACCATCCGAACCCCTCATAGAGGTGGACGGATTCATCAACGGGAAAAAGATGACAGGCTTAAACAAGGAGATACTCCGACGCATAATATCCAACACCGATAAAATAATAGACAAGCTCAAAGCCTCCAAAGCAAACGGCGACCCAAACATCCACATTATCGATGCCTCAGACATGAATATCGGAACAAGCGCCAGCCCCTTCTCGGATTCTGACAACGAAGGCCTCAATGAGCAACAGCCATGGAAGACATACGTCACCCACCTTAACAAAAACCATCAGTTCGTGTCAAAATTCTTTATCGGACGAGAGAAAGAATTAGACCGAGCCATGCGCATACTCACCCGAAGAGAGAAAAGCAATGTCATCTTCATAGGTGAATCTGGCGTGGGCAAGACCGCTCTCATTTACGAACTCACACGCCTCATAGACAATGGCAAAGCCAGCGAACGACTCAATGGCATGGATGTCTATAGCCTCGACATGGCCAGCCTCATCGCTGGCACAAGTTACCACGGAGAACTGGAGAAAAGGGTAAAAGCACTTCTCAACGGACTCAAAAACACCAACAACGCCATACTCTACATCGACGACATACACGCCATCATGGAGTCCAACGGCGGCAATTCCTCCGTCACCATAGCCAGCGTCATGAAACCATACATGGACGAAGGCTGCATACGCATCATAGGCAGTACCACATACAAGGAATACAATCGCAGCATAGCCAACAACAAAAGCATATCGCGACACTTCCAACTCATTGACATCAAAGAGCCATCCGTCGAGGTCAGCATAAAGATACTCCACACACGCATCAAGGCTTATGAGGTCTTCCATGGAGTCCGCTACACACAAGAAGCTATACGCTATGCAGTTGAACAGAGCGCACGTCTCATCAATGACCGCCATCTACCCGACAAGGCCATCGACATCATAGATGAAGCAGGCTCATATCTTGAGATTCACCCTCGTCTCAACAAGCAAGGCCGTCCCAAACTTCCACGCTACCAGACAATAGACACTGATACCATACG
This sequence comes from Bacteroidaceae bacterium, assembly GCA_036303125.1. GTDB lineage: Bacteria > Bacteroidota > Bacteroidia > Bacteroidales > Bacteroidaceae > Minthosoma. Next base: position 12,033 of record JAXJBE010000059.1, on the reverse strand, counting down.
CCAGATACTCATCGACGTGTGCCGCATCGACGCCAAAGCTCTGGCCGAAGATTCCAATGCCAATCTCAAGAACATGGCCGACAACATCAGCCACCACATCTATGGGCAGGACGAAGCCATAAAACAAGTCTCACGAGCCGTGATGATGGCCAAGGCTGGACTCACCGACCCCGATAAACCCATAGCCTCCTTGCTCTTTGTGGGTCCGACAGGAGTGGGCAAGACAGAGCTGTGCAAAGTACTCGCTCGAGAACTTGGCATCGAACTCGTCCGCTTTGACATGAGCGAATATACGGAAAAACACACTGTATCTAAGCTCATAGGTTCGCCTGCAGGATATATAGGTTATGAAGAAGGCGGCCTGCTAACAGACCTCGTGCGGCGCACACCAAACTGCGTCCTTCTCCTCGATGAGATAGAGAAAGCCCACAATGACATATACAACATCCTGCTTCAAGTGATGGACTATGCCAACCTCACCGACAATAAAGGCAACAAGACTGACTTCCGCAATGTCATCCTCATCATGACCAGCAATGCAGGAGCGCAATATGCCAACCAAGCCTCCATCGGATTCGGCGGAGGGCAGACCAAGGGCGAGGCGATGATGGCCACTGTCAAGAAGACCTTCAAGCCAGAGTTTCTCAACCGCCTATCTGCCACTGTTGTCTTCAACGACATGAACAGCCACATGGCTTCTCTCATCCTTGACAAGAAACTAAACGACCTCTCAACCTGGCTCAGCAAAAAAAATGTAAGTATGGACATCAGCAACGAGGCACATAAGTTTCTCCTCTCCCAAGGATTCTCCGCACGTTACGGCGCGCGAGAGATGGATCGTGCCATACAACAGCATCTCACCCCACTTCTCATGGACGAGATACTCTTTGGCCAACTCACCAAGGGCGGCAACGCACACATCACTGTCACAGGAAAGAAACTTAAGGTTGAAATAGAGAACGGTAAAAAAAACAGAGGCAGCCGACTTGTTTAGTAATCAGGAAAAGACAGTCATAGTCACTTCAAAATAGTCGAAAAAAATGAAGGTAACTTCAAGTGCCCACGAAGGTACCTTCATTAAAACAACAGGATTTTGACACGTTTACATGTCCCATTGTGGGCTGTATTCCTATGTGCTTTTTAGATAAACGACCAAGCATCCTAAAATAAAAGGCCAAGTATCTTAAGAATACTTGACCTTTTTAGCGTTTCTCTTGTCAGATGTTTGTTATTTCCTTTCTTTCCGCTTGGCTTCTTCCCAATACGAATCCATATCCTCAAGAGACATGTCTTGCAGTGCCATGCCGTTTTCTCTCGCCTTCTGCTCCACGTAGTTAAATCGGCGGATGAATTTCTGGTTGGTGTGCTCCAAGGCATTATCTGGATTTATCTTGTAGAGGCGTGCCGCATTGATAAGACTGAACAGAACATCACCAAACTCTTCTGTGGCATGCCGCTTCGCCACTTCCCTATCCTCCTCCGTCTCGGCAGCTCCGAAGACACGCTCTATTTCTGCTTCATATTCGCCAATCTCTTCCTTGACCTTAGCCCATACATCTCGCCTTTCCTTCCAGTCAAAACCCACATTGCGAACTTTGTCTTGTATGCGGTAAGCTTTGACGAGAGAAGGCAAAGCATCGGGCACTCCCGAAAGGACTGTCTTGTTGCCATCTTTCTCCTGTGTCTTGCGTTGTTCCCATGTTTGAAGCACTTCATTTGCTGTGTTCACCTTCACATCGCCATAGACATGAGGATGGCGGAAGATAAGCTTATCGCATAACTTATTGCAAACATCAGCTACATCAAAAGCTCCTTTCTCCTCACCAATCTTTGAATAGAAAACTATATGAAGGAGCACATCACCAAGTTCCTTGCATATATTAAAATTATCTTCCTTGATTAAAGCATCGCAAAGCTCATAGGTCTCTTCGATGGTGTTAGGACGGAGTGACTCATTGGTCTGTTTCCTGTCCCAAGGACATTTTTCTCTCAGCTCGTCCATGACATCCAGCAAACGGCCGAACGCCTTCATCTTTTCTTCTTTTGTGTGCATAATAGTCTGATTTTAATGATAAAGTGAAAAACTTCGGCAAAGTTACGATTTTTTTCTGAAAAAGCTTTGCTGGTTCAAAAATAAGTCGTACCTTTGCACCGCAATTGAGAACAATGGGGCTCAAGCATGACGAGAGACCGCTTCTAATTGCAAGTTCAGAACTTAGTTTCCGGAAGGATGGGTGAGTGGCTGAAACCACCAGTTTGCTAAACTGACGTACGGGTTTACCGTACCGGGGGTTCGAATCCCCCTCCTTCCGCAAACGACTTGGCGCTTTCGTCTAGCGGCTAGGACACATGCCTCTCACGCATGGAACACGGGTTCGATTCCCGTAGGCGCTACCAAATCAAAAGTTCTATTGGATAAACACAACATCCACATGGCGCTTTCGTCTAGCGGCTAGGACACATGCCTCTCACGCATGGAACACGGGTTCGATTCCCGTAGGCGCTACCAAGTCTCACGATTTGATATAGGTTAGTTTTTAAGAAATGAGAAACCGCTTACAGCGTTTCTGATTTCTTTTTTTTGTTTTTTATTGCTGTCCGGTAAAACTGGGTCAGTAGGTATTTAGTCGGACAGCCTGAGCAGCAGAATTCATATTAAACACCCAACAAAAAAGGACCTCCTCATCGGAAGTCCTTTTTGTTTGAGTGAAGTATCTCTGATTACTTCTTCTTCATCACAGCCCAGCGGTTCATGAACTTGTCGACACGTCCTGCAGTGTCCACAAGCTTAGCCTTACCTGTGTAGAATGGATGAGAAGTAGAAGAAATTTCAATCTTGATTACTGGATACTCCTGGCCTTCGAAAACCTCAGTTTCAGAAGACTTGGCAGTTGAACGAGAGAGGAACATATCGCCGTTTGACATATCCTTGAAGATAACGGTGCGGTAGTTCTCTGGGTGAATACCTTGTTTCATCTTGTTTAGCTATTGTTTTTTACAGTCAAAATTATTATTGCTGGTGACAATAAGTTAATTATCTCTATGCTTCTTGAAAAGCGGTGCAAAGTTACGACTTTTTACAATACGGACAAAACAAAAGAGTGTTTTTTTCCTAAACTTTATAAAAATGTAAAGCAGCAAAAGTATTTTGTGGCTTTTTGTTGATGATTATATCGAATTTTTGATTTACCTTTGTAATCGAAATCGTTTTCGGGCGATTTGCAGAGAAGTATTTCACTCAATTTATTTAGTAATACATATTTATATTATGGTAAGCTACAAAGAACTTGGTCTCGTGAACACTCGCGAGATGTTTAAGAGAGCTGTTGCGGGCGGCTATGCTATCCCAGCTTTCAACTTCAACACAATGGAACAGATGCAGGCCATCGTCATGGCTGCAGTAGAGACAAAGTCTCCAGTTATCATGCAGGTTTCTAAGGGTGCTCGCAACTATGCTAACGGCACTATCCTCCGCAACCTCGCTAAGGGTGCTGTAGAATACGCAAAGGAACTCGGCTGCGAGCATCCTGAGATTGTTCTCCACCTCGACCACGGAGATAGCTTCGAGCTCTGCAAGGAGTGCATCGACAACGGTTTCTCTTCAGTGATGATTGACGGTTCACACCTCCCATACGAGGAGAACGTGGCTCTCGCTAAGAAGGTTGTAGACTACGCTCACCAGTTTGACGTAACAGTAGAGGCAGAACTTGGTGTTCTCGCTGGTGTTGAGGATGAGGTTAGCGCAGCAGAATCTCACTACACTAAGCCTGAGGAAGTTATCGACTTCGCCACTCGCACAGGATGCGACTCACTCGCCATCTCTATCGGTACTTCACACGGTGCTCATAAGTTCACTCCAGAGCAGTGCACACTCGTCAATGGTGTTCTCGTCCCACCACCACTCGCATTCGATATCCTCGCTGAGATTGAGAAGAAGCTCCCTGGATTCCCAATCGTTCTCCACGGTTCTTCATCAGTGCCAATGGATGAGGTTAACACAATCAACCAGTACGGCGGCAAGCTCGAGGCAGCTATCGGCATTCCAGAGGAGCAGCTTCGTCAAGCATCCAAGTCTGCTGTCTGCAAGATTAACATCGACTCAGACTCTCGTCTCGCCATGACAGCAGCTATCCGCAAGCACCTTGCTGAGCACCCTGGAGACTTCGACCCACGTCAGTATCTCAAGCCTGCCCGCGAAAACATGAAGAAGATGTATATCCACAAGATTGTGAATGTACTCGGTTCTGATGGCAAGCTCGCTCAGTAATTAAGGTCATTAGCTATTCCGCAAGGAGTTAGACATCAATAATCATCTAAGCCAACCTTGAGCCTGAAGCTCAGGTTGGCTTTTTTCTTACACATGAATATTCATCTAAAGTCATTTTTTACACTTAGCCTGCTATTTCATGCATATCTGGCAACAGCTCAAATTGGAAGTTTAAAGATGGAGGAAGGCGAAGCTGTTCTTATAGACAGCGGAATGCCCTTGCCATCGTCTCCACTTAACGCCGACTATCTTGCCAAGCTCGACTCCGTCATGCAGGAGTATGAGAAGCAGAAAAAGATGGCTCAGGTGACCGAAGCCATCAACCGCTTTCAGCAATTGCGACTGGAGAACGAGCAGAAGTTCCAGATAAAAGGAGTCATCCCCCTTGTCAGGGGGCTCATGTTCTCATGGACAGAACATGACTTCATCAACCATCCTTCTATATTCGCCAAGAAAGACAACAGCCACAAATGGAGCGACTATGCCGTGGGAGGCCTGCCTCTGGCTGCAACGTGGACATTGAAGGCGGCAGGTGTGCGTAGCCGGTCAAAAACGGAGCGCATGCTCATGGCTAACGCTATGGCTTTAGGCATATCTTGCGGCGCATCAGAACTGCTCAAACAAACAGTAAAGGAGACCCGACCCGATGCTACGGACAATCATTCTTTCCCGTCTGGCCACACCACCATTGCCTTTGTCTCCGCTTCCATTCTGAGCAGAGAATATGGATATATATCGCCATGGGTGACAATTGGAGCATACGCAACAGCAACTGGCACACAGATGTTGCGCATGCAGCACAACCGACATTGGGTCAATGACTTGTATATGGGTGCTGGTATAGGCATGGCCGGAACAGGCTTAGGCTATTTCTTGACCGATCGCATTCTGGGCAAGGAATACATCAATCAGCCTGAATTGAAGCTCAAGGACTTTAACCGCCTGCTAAAATTCAACAGCCAGCCCTCCGGTATAGCGTTTGTGACAGGCACGGAGGTAGGCAACCGCACTATTGATATGGGCGACGCTCGTATCAAGGTAGGCGCAGCCCTGTCTGTTGGAACAGACCTGTCTTGGTCGGTATCAGACAACTGGTCGTTTGAACTGATGACCAGAGTCGTGGAAGGTCAAACGAAGGTCTTCGACACCAACTGCCTCTATTCAGGAGACAATCTCCGCATAGTCCATCTTGACGCAGCAGCACGATTGAGCACACCAGTCAGACTCGGAGAACGAATTGGCATTAGAGCCTTTGCAGGCACACGTCTGATGAACGGCGTGTCCATGAGGGAAGTCGAGTGCAGCAAAGACAATAACACATCCCGCTGTGCAGCAGAATACCGCATTCCTTCAGAAACCAAACTGGAATGCGGAGCAAGTTTGACATACGAGTGCCTTGATACAGACAACTATGTGTGGGGCTTTTATTTCGACTATTACCACACATTCTCTGACTTCCTTGCAAACAGGTACAACGTATCAACCGTGTGGAAAATATTGTTTTGAGAACATAAACCGCTTTTCTGCAAGACGTGAAAAATTCATGTCCTCCTCCTCAAACCATTCAGACTCCGAGACGGTAAAAATCCACACCTACCACATCTTTGCAAAGAGAAGCGAGAATAATATCATGACATGTAGAAAAATAAAAGTGCCTCAAGTCACCCATGGAACACCATACCACAGTCTCTCGTCTTCCATCGCCCCACTGACATCCTGCGGCAAGGCAATGCCATCACCAAAAGTAGAGTTAGCGAACACCATGTCAAAGCCAAAACAAAGTTTCGGCAAAATTTCAATGCTACATCCTTTCCTCTCATCCTTTCCGAGCACAACGAACTAAAGAACCGTACAATGCATGTTCAAGAATCTTCTGTACAAGATATTTAAAGTACAAACCTGTCAAGCTCGACAGCCCCAAAGTGCAATATTTGCACTTTGGATTGCACTTTGGAAGAAATCGCCGTACTGAATTTCTTACGAGAACAGCCAAAAGCCACGCAGAAAGAAATCGCTGCGCATATAGGCAAATCCGAAAGAACCATCAAAACCATTACCGCAAATTTGACAGGGAAAGGCGTCATCAAATGTAAAAACGGCAAAAGAAACGGTTTTGAGGAGATTAAAACAAATGATCCAAACGGATAAAGGCTCATAAAATTTTCTTTTAAGCGTATCTACCACATAAAATATAAAAGCGGTCTAAATTGGGGCTGTTTTATATTTTACGTGTGAATTTTGTTATTTTTCTACAATAATCCCGTTTATAATTTGCTGTTATGGGATTTTATTTATAAATTTGCACCGTACAATAGATAAATTCAACGATTATGATAGCGGAATTCACCATTGAGAATTATTTCTCCATTAAATCGGCTCAGAAAATCAGCTTTGAACCGTCGGCAGATACATTTATGTCTGATGAATATTCGTGTGAAGTTAAGGAGGGGGTAAGATTGCTGAAAGTGGGAATCATCTATGGTGCCAACGCTTCCGGCAAGACGAATATATTAAATGCCGTTGAATTCTTCAGAATGTTGGTTTTGAGAATGCCGAAAGACAGGAATGAGACAACGAGGGTTGTTCCTTTTATGCTGGATGACACTTCAAGGAATGAAACAACGAAAATGTCTATGGTGTTCTATATCAACCAGTCTAAATATATCCTCAGTTTTGAGTTGGAAGCAAAGCATATTTATTCTGAGACGTTGGTTGTTTATGACTCCATTCGTCCCACTAAACTGTATAGCCGCAGTTATGATGCCGCAACCGATTCCACGACTATTGACTTTGGCACCAATCTGAAAATGACGAAGAAAAGCCAGGATGTGATTTCCGGCAACACAATCAATAATTGCAGTGTGCTTGCCGCATTTGGCAAAAGCAATGTGGAACGGACAAGGCTGAATAATGTCTATGATTACTTTGCCAAACAAGTGAAAGAGGTATTAGCTCCCGGTATGCTGCTTTCGGGGTATGTCAAATCACGTTTGAATAAAGATGAGACTGGAGATTTGAAGAAATTCATTCTAAACTTCCTGAAAGCATCTGATTTTAATATCGAAGATGTTGTTTTGCACGAAGAGGAAGAGCTGATTACTCCAGAATTGGAGCAGCTGATTCAGAATGCCCCCATCGAGAATGAGGCAAAGGCTGAAATGCTTAGAAAAGGTAAAATTACAAATACAGAACTGACATTCAAACATAATGCTGGTAATAAAGTATATGATTTATCGGAAGAGTACGAGTCCAATGGAACAATGAGATTCTTGGGAATGGCAGTGATTCTGAATTTCCTATTAAAAACCAATCGGTTCGTGCCTATTGATGAAGTTGAAACAAGCATTCACTACGAACTGCTGTCTTATTTCATAAAAGTATTTTTGGCGAACAGCGATGGAACATCCCAGATGCTCCTGACAACGCACGACATTAATCTTCTCAACGAGGATTTCATTCGCCGCGATACTATATGGTTCACTGATAAAGACGAACTCGGCGAAACTAAAATTGTGCGCCTTTCTTCTTTGGGGCTGCACAAGAATCTTTCCCCATATAATGCCTACAAACAGGGGAAATTAGTGAAGCTGCCGTTCTTGGGTAGCCAGTATATCAACCTAAATGACTAATGATATGGGGAGGATAGTAACAAAAAGTATTGCCATCATAGGCGAGGGAGAAACGGGATGGTTCTATTGCAGTGTAAACCAAAAGCGAAGTCAATAGTTTCGCTTAAATAATGTTAAACTGCTCCATAATTTGAAATATTCCTCCAAAAGGAGTGAGTTTCTCGGATTTTATTTGTACCTTTGCCATGTCATTCAGGGTTTTGCCTGTTTTTTATACAACACTAAGATAAGTAAAATTTCTGACATGACAAAACCCTGGGCAACTTTTTGTTGCTCAGGTGCTTATAAAGAATGTTAAACTATAGTGTTGCGGAATTAAGGTTAAAGTATAAATATGCGTTCGCTTGTATTTTTAATACGTGATATTTTAATTATATTGATTTATCGTATTTTTTGCCATTATGATATCAAAATTTTAATAAAATCATCTGCTATACAGAATAATTTGGTAATTTTGCCCCCAAATTTCCATTTGTTCTTTGAACATTTGAAAATATATTTAACAAATTAGAAATTTATGAAAAGATGTGATTTACATATTCATACAGTACCATCTGTATCAGATCGGATGTTTACTTATGATAAAGACGTTTTGTTGGATTATGTAGCAAAAACAGAATTGGATGTAATTGCTATCACAAATCACAATTTGTTTGACTACGCACAGTTCCAAGAAATCAAGGATGCATTGACGCAAACAGTTGTCTTACCCGGTATTGAAGTAGATTTGGAGAATGGACATATTCTTGTCATAGCGAATAACGATGACGGGACGTTGTTTGATTTTAATGCAAAATGTGAAGAAGTAAAAAATATAATAAAAACTAAGGATGATGATATTTCTTATGATACATTCATTAGAATATTTGGAGATTTGAGTAAATATTTACTTATACCACATTATGAAAAAGAACCAAAACTTCATAAAGACACCATCGAGAAATTGGGAAGAAACATAATAGCAGGTGAAGTGTCAAGCGTCAAAAAGTTTATATATATGGAGAAGGAGGATACTGAACTTACACCTGTCTATTTCAGTGACTTTAGAATAGAAAAAGGTGTTACACCAGATAAGTATCCTGTCAGTCATACATTTTTTGATGTTGATCAGGTTAATGTCAATACGCTGAAACTCTGTCTAATGGATAAGACAAAGGTTTCATTGACCTCAGAAAAAGGAATTAAACTTTTTCAGATATTCCCGAATGGACAGATGTTATCAACGGGGCTTAATATTATGTTTGGAAAACGTTCTACAGGTAAAACTTATACCTTGAATGCTATTGATAGCCGTTTTGAAGGAAGGGCTAAATACATTAAACAATTTGAACTACTCAATACCAGTAGGAATGATTCTGAACAGTTTGAAAATGATTTGAAGGTAAGACAAGAAAATTCTGCAGAGGATTACTTGCGCGAGTTTGGCGTTATAGTAACAGATATATTGAAAACTTGTTCAGCCGATGAGGATGAGATGAAATTGCAGAAGTACCTTGAAGCAGTTATGTCTTCAGCACAGCAAAGCGATGTAAACGATGTTTTCTCAAAGTCAAAACTGTTTAATGAAAGTGATTTCAAGGAACTGAGTTATGATGAGATTAGAAAACTTATCAATGCAACACTGACTTTATTAGAATCACAGCTTTACAAATCACTTGTCAATAAACATTTGCCCGAAGCCTCACTGAAGTCACTCTTAAAAGAGTTGATAGAACAATGCAGGAAGGATAATGTTGCCAACTTGTACTTCAAAGAAGTTAATAATATAATCAAGATGGTAAAGGAATCGTTACAATTGAAATCTGCAGCACCTCGTATTCCCAATATAGACTTATACCAGTACTTCATCAATAAGAAAAAACGTGAATTTTTTGCCCAAGTTGCTATAGCGATAAAGAAAAGTAGAATTATTAGCACGGAAAAGGCCGGACATTTTACAATCAGTGTGTCCGCACGCCCGTTTGCGAATGCCACAGACTTGAAAACTGTTGGATTAAAACAGGTGTCACTTACCAATGCTTTTGCGAAGTATGGAAACCCAGTTCAGTATTTAGATGAATTAAAAGCGGCAGGTGTTGAGAGTAACCGTATTTATAAGTTGTTTGCTGCTATAGATTACAAGATACTTAATTCTTCAGGCTTGCCCGTGTCCGGTGGGGAACGTTCGGAGTTTAATTTTTTGCAGAAAATTAAAGATGCTATTTTATGTGACATTCTCATTATTGATGAACCAGAGTCTTCGTTTGATAATCTATTTTTGAAGAACGAGGTAAATAAGTTTATCAAGGAGATGGCAGAGAATATGCCAGTGATTATTTCTACGCATAATAACACAATAGGAGGTTCTATAAAGCCTGATTACATTCTTTATACGGAAAAGAAGATAGAGGCAGATGGTACTCAATTCAACATTTATAGCGGCTATCCAACCGCTAAGACCCTAAAGGATGTCAAAGGCAATACAATTGAGAATTACAAAATCACGTTGAACAGCTTAGAAGCTGGTGAACAAGCTTATTCAGAAAGGAAAGACATTTATGAAACACTTAAAAATTGAAGATCGGAAAGCCTATTTTACGAGAGGCGAAAGCTGGATGGTTGTAACCGATATGACCAAGGAAGATTTATTAAATCTTGCTCATGCGGCTATAGAAGAAGAGGATTTTGAAACAGATGTATATGATGAAACATTGCTTCCCAATCCGGCACACAGAATTATTTATCAGCAGATTAATGGTCAATTGATGGAATTACATAATAGAAGAGCTGCTTTTAAAGAAGAAGTGAGGAATATATATAAAGATGCATATAATAAGTATTGTATAGATTAGTCTTTGTAATTCAATATTACAAAATCAAGACAAATTTCGTTTATTACAATCTTTTTAGACATTTATAATTCGTCGAACTCATGTTCTTTTAAAGTTATGTGGGCACTATGCTTTTAAGTATAGTGCCTTTTTTCTCGTAAACTATCCATAAATAATCCAAACTTAATTAGGGTCTGCTAATTAAATACAAAATACGGATACTCAATAAAATAGTCCCATATTTATTTGCGTATTTCAAATAAAAAGATTACCTTTGTATGTTAAAACAAACAACAAGTGGCATGAAATACTACTCCCAATATATCAGTCATGACCTGTTTTAGCTTCAGGAATCGCTCTCAGGATTGAGCAAGTCCAACCGCTGGGTCAAACTTGCGGACAGCCTACCATGGGACAAAATCGAGAAAGAATACAACAGGCGTTTGAAGAATATCCACAATGGTGCCGGCAACAAGCCCGCCCGCATGGTTGTGGGCGCATTGATTGTAAAGCACATGGAAAATCTGAGCGACGCGAAGACCATCCAATCCATCCAAGAGAATCCATACATGCAGTATCTTCTTGGTCTTCCAAAGTTCACGGAGAAGCCAGTGTCCGTTCCAGAGCTGTTCGTTCTCATCCGCAAGCGTCTTGACCATGAATTCTTCAACATGCTGACCTTGATGCTCGCAGAGGCAGAGGGAAGCAAGCCGAAGGCGGAAAATACCGATGATGAGGGTAAAGACCATGGTGGCACGATGAAGATTGATGCCACATGCTGTGACGCAGAGGTTCGCTATCCCACAGATTCAAATCTTTTGGAAGACGGCAGCAAGTTGATAGACCGCCTGCTTGACAAGTTCTGCGCTCGCCACAATGCCAAGAAGCCACAGACGCACCGCGCGGAAGCTCGCCAGGCGTTCATCCGGCTGACCAAGAAAAAGCGCAAGGGCAAGAGACTCGTCGGCAAGACCAAACAGGTGCAGATACGTTGCCTGCAGGCTGACTTTCAGACATTTCTTGATTTCCTCGGCCGGCATGCTACAGATTTCCTCACGTGTTTCAACCGGCATGACCAAAGGTGCCTCAAAGCGGCATTCAAAATGTTTGAGCAGCAAAAGATGATGTTCGAGCAGAACGTCCGCACTTGCGCCAACCGCATTATAAGCATCTACCAGCCACATCTCCGCCCCATTGTCAGAGGCAAGGCAAAAGCCAGGGTTGAGTTTGGGGCAAAGATAGGCGCCAGCATCGTAAACGGTTACACTTACGTGGATCATCTCAGCTGGGACGCCTACAACGAGTCTTCAAACCTTGCCATGCAGAT
>JAXJBE010000058.1:0-4346 GCA_036303125.1 Bacteroidaceae bacterium | reverse complement strand
GGCTATAATTAAGCAAGCTTATCATTACTCATTTGGCTTGACGAAATCGTTCTGTTATCAAACACAAAGTGAGATATACGGATTTTAAACATAACGCTTGATTGATATGGTAGATGGAAGCTGTAGCTCTGTAAATATCGCTGGCACGAAGACCATGGAAGAACTTTCTGCAGGGTAGCACATGCATATTCTGGGCATGTTTTACTGTAAAAAAGGCGGTCATCCATGGCAACAACGCAGGTCTATCGTGACTCTGTTATGCCTCCGTTATGCCTCCGTTGTGACTCTAATCGGATTGTCCATGTTAATCGGACATATATTAGGGTGCATTCGGAATCAAAATAGGACCAAATGCTACAAAAGATAGAGTTATGATGATTCTTGTCCGCGGATTGCACCCTCCTGCATCACAAGTGGGGCAAAGAATTCCAGATTGGTTTGGTTCTGGAGAATTGTGCTATTACAACAAATAAACCGCTATGTGACAATTGCAGAAGTTATTTTATATCACATATAATATATTGATGGGACGTGGTCAGACATGTATTTCGGAAGAAAAGGATTCATATTGTCTGCGATATCCATACGGAGTAGCATGAAGATGTTTCTTCACATACGCACAAAAAAAGGATTCGTTGGGGAATTTCATGATATGTGCAATCTCTTTCACGCTCAAAGCAGTGTTGCGCAGTGCACTCTCGATTTCTTTCACGGCGGCGGTTGTGATGATTTCGCTGGGACATTTACCACATGCCCTCTTGCATGCAACAGAAAGATATTTGGTAGTGATGTTGAGGCATTCTGCATAGAAACTGACTTCTCTGACAACAGGATGCGTGTTGTCAACCAATTTACGGAAACGTCTAAAGAGATTGTCGGAGGAGGATATTGATCTTTTGGGCATGTCAATGTAGGTCTGTATGATACCGTGAAATTCATAGATGAAAGCTTGTATCAGTGTCTTCACCAGTACTTGTCGATGTTGCGGATTAGCTTTTTCATTACGATTTTTCATCAATTCGAAATACATGGAGCATATTCGTGCGTCTTCGTCGGACAGATGTAGCACAAAGTTTTGATCCATGTACAGACGGATGTCCCAATTGGCTGTGGCCAAAATGGCCATATCTTCTACCGACTCAGGCGAGATGACCGTGCAGTTTAGTTCTGCCTGTAGGGAAAAGAACGTATTTTCCAATTTGATGTCGGGATGGCAAACAAACAAGTCATTGACCTGCAACTCGTAGTGATTGTCGTTGACACAGAAGGAGGCTGAGCCTTTAATTATGTGGACAAACACGTAGCTGGACAGCTTAATGCCATACAGCAGTTGCAGTTTAAATTGACCGATGTCATTGATGAACATCACTTCGTTTTCAAGATTGTTCTTTACGTTATTCATATTGTTTTAGGGGATTATAGTGGTTTGAAATGACGTATATGTTGATTTTCCTACTGCAAAGGAAGCACTTTTTGTTGTAAATCCGATGTTTGTATCGTTATTATTGATGTTCAATATATCGCATTATGCCAGATTTGTTACCATTACAACATTTAAGTGGATGAAAGAGTAGTTGTCTTATTGAAAAAAACAACGTACTTTGCATCATAATTTAAATCAGATACGTTCGTATAATGCTCATACAGAATTTCATCACATCAACATATAAAGACACAAAGACATGAAAAAAAACACGCTCATCATTGCATGCTGGTTGCTTGGCTCTGTCTGTGCTTCAGCCCAGAACCCAAGTTTTGCAACCATGTACTTGTCGCTGGACAGTTGCCGCTCACTTGCCACCGTCAGCAACAAATGTGTAGCAGCCGCCAAGGAGGAGATTGCCGCCGCATCATGGGAACACAAAGCAGCCCTGTCGAATTTTTATCCTCGCCTGTCTGCCACTGGAACATACATACGAACAAGCAAGCAAGTATCTTTACTGTCAGACGAGCAGAAAGCCACGCTCAATAGCAGAGAAATGCTCGGCGGCATGGGTGGCATCCTTGTTGACGCTCTCCGCACTGACACTCGTAACATGACGGGCATAGGAGTTCTTCTTACTCAACCAGTCTTTGTCGGTGGCAAGATAGCAGCTTACAATAACATCACCAGATATACAGAGCAGATTGCTGTGCAGAAACACAACAGCTCTATGCAGAATGTCATCGTTGAAGTGGACGAGACCTACTGGAATATAATCTTGCTGCAAGAACGCAGACGACTGGCAAAGAGTTATAAAACCTTGGTCGACACTCTCGATGCCAACATGAAAAAGATGTGCAAAGAGGGCATAGCCACACGAGCTGACGAACTCTCCGTCAGAGTCAAGTCTGGCGAGGCCGATGTCTCCATAGTGCAGCTTGACAACGGCATAGACATTATGAAAATGCGCCTATGCCATCTCTGCGGTTTGCCTCTCGAAACAAAAATTGCGCTAACCGACAGCCTTCCTCGCTTTTACCGTGCTGACACCGTCAAAGGAGGTGCTGTCAATCCTCCAGAACTGAACGCACTTTCTCTTGCGACAGAAATCAGCAAAGAAAAGGTGAAGGCTGTACGCGCAGGCTATCTGCCATCCGTATCTCTCATGGGCAGTTATGTGGCATCTAATCCATCCGTCTTCAACAGTTTTGAGCGCAACCTCAAGGGACAATGGGCTGTTGGCATCAATGTTAATATCCCTCTGCTCACCAGCGGAGAGCGCATCTACAAAGTCAATGCCTCCAAAGCTCAAGCAAACATAGCCCGTCTCAAATGGGAAGACATGAAGGAGACCGTCGACTTGCAGATAAGCCAATGCCGTCGCAAACTGACGGAGGCAGAAGAAAAGTTGAGTGTTGCCCTTTCTTTACAAACTTCAGCTGATGAAAATCTGCGTCATACCAACCTTGGTTTTAAAGAAGGTGTCCTCCCTGTAGACAACATGATGGAAGCGCAGACAGCATGGCTGTCAGCCAATCTGCAAGTTGCCGAAGCTCGGATAGACCTGCACTTGGCCAACCTATACCTCCGCAAAGCTATGGGACGCATCGTCAATCACAATTAAATCGTCAACCATTTAATCCACACATTAACTACTATGAACAAGAACAAAAACAAAGCCGTGCTCACTTGCGGCACGCTACTGACCGCCATGCTGATAGCGGTTATATGTATAGGCATCTATCTTCCACAGGAAGAAGAAATGATACAAGGCGAAGTAGAGATGACAGACTACCGTCTATCCAGCAAGGTGTCGGCCAGAGTGAAAAAGATTATGGTCAAAGAGGGAGATTTCGTGAGAGAAGGAGACACCCTTATCATGCTGGACGCACCCGATGTGACAGCAAGACTCGAACAAGCCGAAGCTGCCTACAGAGCCGCAATGGCCCAGAAAACGGAAATAGACAACGGCACTCGCCGTGAACAGGTGCGCCAGGCATACGAAGCATGGCAGCAGGCCAAGGCCTGTCTTGATGTGGCCGAGAAGACATACGGACGTGTGCGCCGCCTCTATGAACAGGGAGTGATGTCTGCTCAGAAACATGACGAAGCTCTCGCAAAGAGGGATGCAGCCCTGGCTGTGGAGGCCGCAGCCAAAGCATCCTACGACATGGCTGTAGCTGGTGCGAGAGAGGAAGACAGAAGCGCAACCTCGGCTCAAGCTGAAAGAGCAGCTGGCAGTGTCAGAGAGATAGAGTCGTATGTGGGTGAAACATGCCTCATGGCTTCTGCTAATGGATATGTCACCGAGATATTTCCTGAAGAAGGAGAGTTGGTGGCCGCTGGTGCACCGCTGATGAATGTGGCTTGTCCGTCCGACCTATGGTTCACATTCAATGTGCGAGAAGACCTGCTGAATGAAATCAGGATAGGTCATGTAGTGGACATATTCGTGCCTGCCATAGACAAAGTCATCGCTTGCCGTGTGACACGCATCAGCAATGTCGGTAACTTTGCCGCATGGAAGGCAACCAAAGCCATGGACGGACTCGATCTGAAGACTTTTGAGGTGAGGGCAAAACCAGTGCAAAAGCAACCACAAGGCTCTCTATATGCAGGCATGAGTGCTGTGATAAGAAGATAGGCTTATGACTTGGATGCACACTCTCAGGATGCTCTTTGTCCGTGAATGGCGTATATACAGACAACATCCACTGTTCCTCAGCATCATGCTCATCGCCCCGCTCGCATGCGCCATATACTTCACTACACTCATGCACGACGGACTTCCGACAGACCTTCCCGTAGGACTCGTTGACGAAGATGACAGTCAGGTCTCTCGCACCTTCAGCCGCACGCTTTCTTCCCTTCAGTCGGTCGAGTTGACATGTCGTTTCCCCAGCTTCTCTGCGGCGAGACAAGC
>JAXJBE010000057.1:0-2745 GCA_036303125.1 Bacteroidaceae bacterium | reverse complement strand
GTTTAGGACATAAAATCGAATAGCCATGGCAAGGAACAAGAAAACTACAAAGGCAAAGGAGCCAATCCGGCTTAGGATGAAAGACCTAAGCAACGGAAACAAAAGTTTGTACTTGGATATCTATAGGGATGGCAAACGTTCCTATGAATATCTGAAGATGTATATCGTCCCCGAAACGGATGAAAACTCTCGCAGGCAGAATCAAGCCACCTTGGTTGCTGCCAATAAAATCAAGGCCGACAGGATCATTGAACTGACAAATGGTGAGGCTGGCATCAAACAGGCAAAAGACGAGCCCAAGGTGCTTTTGCTTGATTGGATGAACACCTATATGGAAAACCAAAAGAAGCGTGGAAAGAAAGATTGGCGGCAAATCTTGGTGGCAATGAAGATTATCAGGGAATGGGTAGGCGAAAAGACAACTCTTGACCAAGTTGACCGAGCTTTCTGTCAAGGTTACATTGACTATCTTAGGACAGACTACCACCCAAGACATGTGGATCATCTTGCGGCAAATACTGCCCACAACTACTATCGGGCACTAAATGGCGCACTTAACGCTGCTGTTCGCGAGGACTTGATTAAAGTTAATCCATATACGAGAATAAGCAGTGCAGATAAAATCAAAAAGCCGGAAAGCAAGCGTGAGTATATGACAGTGGACGAGGTAAGGCAGCTCATTGCAACTCCTATGCAGAATGAGGCCGTGAAGGCTGCCTACTTGTTCTCCTGCTTCTGTGGATTGCGTATCAGTGATATTATTGCCTTGAAGTGGGAAAATGTGTATCAAGATGGAGCACAGACACGACTTGAGGTAGTAATGCAGAAGACCAAGGCACCAATCTATCTGCCTCTCTCTCCAGAGGCATTACGTTGGATGCCAGAGCGAGGAAACAAAAGTCCACAGGACAATGTGTTTGACCTTCCGTCTGCTGCCGCAGTAAATGTGCTTATCAAACCGTGGGCAAAGGCTGCGGGTATCAACAAGCATTTCACCTTCCATACGGCGAGGCATACCTTTGCCACCATGATGCTGACATTGGGAGCCGACCTCTACACGACAAGCAAACTGCTTGGGCATACCGATGTGCGCATGACGCAGGTGTATGCAAAGATTGTCAACCGGAAGAAGGACGAAGCGGTAAACCTTGTTAACGGACTCTTTGACTGAAATGAGTGTGTCCGTATTGTACAGAACACATAATTCGTATAACTCAACTCTGGTTGCGCAAGTGGCCGGAGTTTTTTGTGTAACAAACAAACAACAAAAGAAAAATGAAGAAACAAGACCAAAGCGGTCATCTCTCTTTTTGGGGAGATGAGCAGCACGCATAAGCATGTGTGTTGCGATGAGGACATCTACGACGAACTTTTCATGCTATTGTCCTCAATGAAGAAACTCTATGTGGAGAAGGTAGTGAACGGCGGCATGAAACAAGCGCGTTTCATTGATTTGTTCTGTGACAGCCACTACTCCATCGGCTGTAAGCAAACCTGCTGCAACAATGCCCATCGTATGAATATGGGTATTGTGCGTAACCTGTACACGCAGGAGAAAGAGATGCTTGACAGGTATCTCTACAAGGATTCGTTCACAAAGGAAGACTTTCACGAACTTATCCATCATCACCTGACAACAAGTACAGAAAACCAATCCCATGCGGCGGCCTCTATGTCATTCGGAGGAAAGTTCACAGACCTGCAGTTGGATTGTCTGGCTAAGATTGCACAAGACAACCATCTGTTCAAGTTGTCAAACGAGACAGAAGCAAGAGCGGTCATGGATGATTTGCTCCACTGCAAGGCCGGATTCACAGTAGAAGTCAGAAACCTACGCAATGTAGCCGTGTTCTTTGACGAGCTGCTGACCAACAACCTCGTCTGTTACAACTGGCAGTCCGTGATTGAGAAAGGACGTTTCCTTATATCGCCAAAGAACAACAAGCGCGTTGCCGCATCGGATCTGTCGTCTGCATTGTACAAGGCGAGAATTTCATCAAGCGTTGCAAAACACAGCATACGGGACTGCATCAAACAGATGAAAAAAGGACATACAACTGACATGTAATCCAACATAAGAATGTAAAAAGGGTGATAGTTAGGGTGAGACTGCCTAACTATCACTCTGCTTTTTATTCAAACGCCCTTTCTTGCATGTAATTTTGCACTCCGAAAGCACAGTGCTGTCGGAGGGACGCCTCCTATGTCAAACGATAAAAAGCATATCATCATGCAGAACAGAACAACATTTATGGAAAGAATCAACGAGCGTGTATGTGCCGTTGAGGACATCTTGAAAAAGATGGAGCCCGTGGAGGATTTGCTTGAAAGGCTGTCAGTGCTTGAAAACAACATCTACACGACAAAGAAGGTGCTGACCTTCAGTGAAGCCTGTGTCTATATGGGTGTATCGGAAAGTCTTCTATACAAGCTGACGGCGGCCCAGGAGGTACCGCACTATAAGCCGCGAGGCAAGATGCTCTACTTTAACAAGGAGGAACTTGACCAGTGGCTTCTACAAAACAATATCCCCACTATCGGTGCGGTAACGAAAGTGGAGACCGACGAGAGAGAAGACAAGAATGAAGTAAAACCCTATTTCGGACAGAAACGCTATGGAAGAAAAAACAAAGGCAACGCTTGACAAGCAGAACGGGAACGACAAGGATCGCATATCGCGCATCCTTAGCGAGTCACTCATCAAGGCGACTGACACCTATCAGACACCGCCACAGATAATATGGG
>JAXJBE010000056.1:0-1668 GCA_036303125.1 Bacteroidaceae bacterium | reverse complement strand
CACGAGGGGTTGTGAGCAGGCCCGTTGGGAGTGTTGAGCTTAGCGAAAATAAGGAATGGCATTGTGCCCTGTGCTTGATGTTCAAACACAAGTATACACTAACGGCGATTCGTCCGCTATTAGCAGCTCAACCTTTCAAAAAGTCGAATGCGCCCAACTGGTCAAGGAAGACCATGCCGATGGCCACAGGAGCTACATAGCGAAGAGAGAAGGTCAAAAGACGGAAATAGCGCACACGGAGCATGCCATAGTTGCTGAGTTCATCGTGGTAGAGTTTTCTGTTGAGCACCCAACCCGCAAAGACACTGATGAGCATGCCGCCGATGGGGAGGAGCACCATGCCCGAGAAATCATCGAAGAGTTCAAAAATGTTGCGATCAAGAAAGGTCAGATTGCTGAGGGGACCAAAGGACAAAGAACACAATACTCCGAATGCCATTATAGTAGACGTGACAAGCGTGGCGGCCTTCTTTCGCGACCAGCCAAACTCCTCTGAGACGTATGCTGTAGCAACCTCATGGAGAGATATGGCACTTGTCAGTGCAGCAACGAACAAAAGGAAATAAAACATAGTGGACACCACAACAGCAAGGAAGCTGCCATTGCCGAAGGCTTGCTGAAAGACATTGGGCAGGGATATGAATGTGAGACTTGCTCCAACACCTACCTCATCTGGAGTCATACCTATGTTGAACACGGATGGAAAAATAATGAAACCGGCCATAATGGCTATGCCAGTGTCTATTATGGCCACGTTGACGGCCGACTTGGCCAAAGGCGTCTTCTTGTCAAAATAACTGGCATAGGTACACAAGCAGCCCATGGCCAAACTGAGCGAATAAAAAGCTTGTCCCATGGCTTGCAATATCACATTGCTATCCACTTTATTCCAATCAGGTTTAAGAAGAAACTCTATTCCCCTTGAAGCACCGGGCAGAGAAACGGAGCATACGGTGAGAGCCAGCGTGATGACAAACAAAGCGGGCATCATCACTTTAGCAGACCTCTCTATTCCAGACTGCACACCGCGAGTGATGACAAGATGGATGACTGCGACAAAGCATACAAGCCAAGCGGTTGGTATCCATGGATTCTGTACGAAACCATTGAAAATATTGACGTACTGTGTGGCATCAACATCGTAGAAAGCATTAGTGGCAGAGAGAAATGCATAATGGAGAGTCCATGCCCCGACCACGATGTAGTAGCACAAGATGAACCATCCAGTGAATACGCCCAATCGTCCCACCCACTTCCATGGTGAACCATTAGACGCTATACGGAATGCCCCTGCAGTATTGGCGTGAGCGTAACGCCCTATTAAGAACTCGCTTATCATGATAGGCAAACCAAGAATGACGATGCATGCTACATATACAATGATGAATGCCGCACCACCATTCTCACCTGTCTCAATAGGGAAACGCCACACATTGCCCAACCCCACAGCAGAACCAGCAGCCGCAAGGATTGCGCCAATCTTCGAACCGAAATTTTCTCTGCTCATATTATGTCCTTATTTATTTTCTTATCAACAGCTTACGAACTGGTTTATCGGCGCACCTGCAAAAACCTGTGTTTAGCCAAATATCTTTGAGAGTCTGAATAAGAAGAACTTTACATCGATAACCCCATGCAGTTGTGCACGAAACTGCTTAATCTTTGAAT
>JAXJBE010000055.1:0-3651 GCA_036303125.1 Bacteroidaceae bacterium | reverse complement strand
CATCAAGGCTCAGTGGACAATCAACCAGTACACTGTGGCATTCGTCTCAGATGAAGAAACACTCAAGTCAGAGAAACTCGACTATAACTCTGCTATCACAGTGCCTGCAGATCCAGAGAAGACAGGTTACACCTTCAGGGGGTGGTCTCCAGAGTTCGTTGAGGGCGCAACAGTCCCAGCCGAAAATGTCACTTATACCGCAGAGTGGTCAGTCAACCAGTACACCATCACCTTCGACACAGATGGCGGTTCAGAGGTTGCTCCAATCACACAGGACTACGCTACCGAGGTTACAGCCCCCGCAGACCCAACGAAGACAGGCTACACCTTCGCAGGATGGGACAAGGAAATACCTGCTACCATCCCAGCCGAGGACATGACCCTCAAGGCTCAGTGGACAATCAACCAGTACACTGTGGCATTCGTCTCAGATGAAGAAACACTCAAGTCGGAGACGCTCGACTATGGTACAGTCATCACTGCACCAAAAGTTCCAGAGAAGGAAGAATACTATTTCACGGGTTGGTCACCAGATTTCGCCGAAGGCACGACTGTGCCAGCGCATAACATCACTTACACTGCTGTGTGGGCTCCAGTTCAGCACTCTTACACAATCACTTTTGACACAGATGGCGGCTCAGAGATAGAACCGATTATTCAGGATGCCGGCACGGAGGTCACTCCTCCTGCCAATCCAACGAAGACAGGCTATACCTTTGCAGGATGGGACAAGGAACTGCCTGTTACAATGCCATCAGAGGACATGACCCTCAAGGCTCAGTGGACAATCAATCAGTACACAGTGATGTTCATCTCTGACGGAAAGACCATCACGTCACAGAGACTCGACTATGGTACAGTCATCACAACTCCGCCTCTTTCAAACAAGAAAGGTTACACATTCAAGGGTTGGTCACCTGCATTCTTCAAAGACACGACAGTGCCAGCACATGACGTCACATACAATGCTTTATGGTCAGTCAACCAGTACACCATCACCTTCGACACGGATGGCGGCTCAGAGATAGCTCCTATCATACAGAATTATGAATCGGCAGTCATGGCGCCAGTCATCCCAACGAAGACAGGCTACACCTTCGCTGGATGGGACAGGGAATTCCCTGTCATTATGCCAGCAGAGAACATAACTCTCAAGGCTCAGTGGACACTCAGCCAGTACACCATCACCTTCGACACGGATGGCGGTTCAGAGGTTGCTCCAATCACTCAGGATTATACATCAGCCGTTACAGTTCCTGCTGACCCAACCAAGACTGGCTACACCTTCGCAGGATGGGACAAGGAAATCCCGACGACAATGCCAGCCGAGGATATGACCGTGAAGGCTCAGTGGACTGTCAACCAGTATACTGTGAAGTTTGTTGCCGACGGCACGGTCGTGTCAGAAGCGACTCTCGACTTTGGCTCTGCAATCACCGTTCCTGAAGCTCCTGCTAAGGAAGGCTATACATTCAAGGGCTGGTCTCCTGAGGTGGATGAGACAGTTCCTGCCAATGACATGGAGTATGTGGCTGAGTACACAGTCAACAGCTATAAGCTCACATACGTGCTTGACGGTGTGGAGGTCAAGGCTCTTGATGTGGAATATGGTGCAGAGATTGAAGACTTTGTCCCCGAAGTAGAAACGGGACGCATATTCGACGGATGGACAGACGAGATACCAGAGACTATGCCAGCTCGTGACCTCACCATCAACGGTAAAACTTCAGTTGACACATTCATCCGCGCCCACTTCGCCACTTCAAGTGAAGGCATTGAAGTATACACAGCGAATGGTTCTCGCGTGACACCGCTTAACAAGGCAGACGACATCAATCGCCTCTCTCGCGGCACATATATCATCAACGGCCGCAAGGTTGTCATCAGAAAGTAAGTTCAGACATCATAATAAATAAAAAGGTGTGCCACTTCACGGAGAGGCACACCTTTTTGTTTGTTTCCCGATGTCCGCTCCCTCCGTCAAGCCCCGTTTTTGTATAAAAAATCACAAATCCTTTGTTTGTTCAGATTAAATCCGTATATTTGCGGCGAAATAACATCAAGCGACAGACAAATGGCAAAATACATCAACCCGTTCTGCGACATGGGCTTCAAGCGCATCTTCGGCCAGGAGATGTCCAAGCCCCTCATCATCGACTTCCTCAACAGCCTTCTGAAGGGCGAGAAGGAGATTGTGAGCCTGGAGTTCCTTGACAAGGAGCAGCCTTCGGTGTGCGACCAGGACCGCTCCCTCATCTACGACATCTACTGCAAGACGTCAGATGGTGAGCGCATCATAGTGGAGATGCAGAACAAGTCCCAGCCGTACTTCAAGAAGCGCAGCATCTACTACGTCTCGGAGGCCATCGCCCGCCAGGGCGAGAGGGGGCCTGAGTGGAAGTACGGCATACGCTCTGTGTACTTCGTCGCATTCCTCAACTACCGGCAGAGGGACATCGGCGATGAATTCCGCACGGACGTGGCTCTGATGGACATGAAGAGCAGGGAGCTGTTCTCGAGCGACGTCAGGATGATATACCTCCAGCTGCCATACTTCACGAAGCAGGCCTGTGATTGTGAGACTAACTTTGACAAATGGATATACGCACTAAAGAATATGGAAGAACTAATGACCCGCCTGCCCTGGGTTACTCCAGGCAGCATCTTCGCCAAGTTGGCGGAGATAACAGACATCAGCTCAATGTCCAAGGAGGACAGGCTGCGCTATGACGAGAGCATCAAGAAGTTCCGCGACACCATCTGCGTTATGGAGGGGGCAAAGTTGGAAGGGCGTTCTGAGGGCTTTGCCGAGGGCGAAGCGAAGGGACTTGCGAAGGGGCTTGCAAAGGGAAGAATGGAGACGGCACGCAAATTGAAGCAGTTAGGTGTCGGCATTGACGTTATCCAGCGAGCCACAGGCCTGTCAAAAGAGGAAATCGAAAAACTGTGACATTAACCAACAAGAGAAGAGGACGATGAATCCTCTTCTTTTTGTTTTGTATGCGCATGAACCTGTGCGTTCATCGCATCAGATTGGGGTATATGTTATGGCACGTGGATTCCTGTTGACTATAGACTCGCACCGCGAGTCTTTGTCTTGTAGTCTGGAATTGCCAGTAAAAACCAGGAATCTCCATGAAATATTTTTTTATAATTTAAAAAAGAAATATTGCTGGTGAATTGCTGAACATTGCTGGTGATTGCTGACCACAAGAATCCTGTCCGCCTGGCGGACAACAGGTTGACTCTATGACTCGCGCCGCGAGTTGTTTTTGTAGTCAGCAATTGCCATGAACCGAAGGAGCAGCGAGAGCAGAGCCAAGCTTGCTTGAGCTATGCCGAGTCGCGTCTGAGGAAGACGAAGTCAATGCCCAGCAATCTCCATGAAATGATTATTCTTAAAATTTTAAAAAGAAATATTCCTGGCAAATTCCTGACTATTACTGGAGATTCCTGACTACAGAAACAGTCCGCTTGCGGACACATGAATCCATATGGCTATCCTGTCCGCTCGGCGGACAACAGGTTGACTCCATGACTCGCACCGCGAGTTATTTCTGTAGTCAGGAATTACCAGTAAAAACCAGGAATCTTCATGAAATATTTTTTATAAATTCAGAAAGAAACATTCCTGGCAAATTCCTGAACATT
>JAXJBE010000054.1:0-4193 GCA_036303125.1 Bacteroidaceae bacterium | reverse complement strand
CTACCATATCAATCAAGCGTTATGTTTAAAATCCGTATATCTCACTTTGTGTTTGATAACAGAACGATTTCGTCAAGCCAAATGAGTAATGATAAGCTTGCTTAATTATAGCCATGGCGAGAAATCGCACTTTTTAAGAACGGTTTCGTCAAGCCAAATGAGCATGGTCAAGTTTGCTTGGGCTGCGCCACAGCCTGAGGAGCAGGAATGCACTGATGGCATAGCACACCACGATAAGTGCGTTTTACTCTTTAATCATTTGTTCAGCAATCACCCATTTGCCTGTACGAGGTGCCCCTATACGGTATAGAACTTTTGACTTTTGTAAAACTGAAAGTTCACGCTCTATGGTACGTTGAGGAATATCTGTCATCACCGCCATTTGTTTGGCGGTGATGGAAGGCTGTTTGACAATTAGAGATACTATAAGTCTCTGACGATTAGATAATTTCATTACCGCCATATTACCGCCATTGTTCTTGGTATTACCGCCATTAGTTTCTGGAAAGTTTCCGCTTCCTCCGTCTCGTCCTGCTATAATCTCATCTATGGTTTTACGTTTTATGATAGCCATTACACCGCCGCCTGTCTCTTTTATTGTTGGTAATGGCATATTAGCACGCTCAAACTCATCGCTTATCTTTTTGAAGCCCCGTCCCCACGACTCTACAAAGCCCGCCCTGTAGAAGACGTTGGCAATATTGTGGTTGCGGGGATATGAAGAATGTTGTAGCATCAAGGTGGAAGGGGTCAACTGTTCGGGCAGCAAACCAAAATTCCAAAGTTCTATGCTGCGGTCGTAGATACGCATCTGAATGGCAGGACCAGTATAATCCTTATGCGAAATGGCATTGTATATCAATTCACGCAAAGCCTTTTCGGGGACTTCCAGTTGCTCAATACGCTGTATCCCCTCATAATGTATCGGAGAGACTAAATAACGAGAACGCAAAAGCTCCATTACGCGACTTGCCATTTGGATGATGTTACCCTCAACCACATCCTGAATGATGAGGTCGCTTTCATCGGTGTGAAAACGTCCTATCTTGAAATTAGCGGACGGGAAAGATTGGTGTACATTTTTCCCGAAAAGCAGAATGGCCGCATTTTTCAGTTCACCATTGTTTGTAAAAAGTCCAAGATTACGAAGTACGTCCTCTGTTGAGGCATTGGCCTCTTCCTCATCCATGCGGCCAGCCTCTATGCTACGACTTAGGAAGTAGTCAACGGCTTGTCTGTCAATATCATTGATGGTAGCTCCATACACGGGGATATCATCCCAAGACCGCCCCATCTTTTTCATGATAAACTGCTGGAGTGCGAGCCCTTTCAGTTCTTGCTTGGTCGATCCGCTGCGATAGTGGTAAGTACCTTTATAGGCAATGGGCATGTCGCTTGGTGACACAACAATCTCTATGTATTCTTTATCATCTTTGATTAGCAGGTTGACATCTTCCACAATGCCAAGATAGTTGACAATCTTGTTTGGGATGTCCTCCATCAATTTCTTGGCATCGGGAAGTCCCACAACTTCTGTATCATCATTCACACCAATATAGATACGACCACCTTGGGCATTGGCAAAACCGCATATCCATTTCAGATATTCGTCACGCCACGACTCTTTGTATTCTATGTTCTGACTTTCACTTTGTTCTTGATACGTAGCCATAGTCTGAAATTATAATGGGAATTCATTTAATTGTTCTTTTATCTTTTGCCATCCTGGGAGATAGGTTCCAAGTATGTTACGAAATTTGTCTGTATGATTCTGCTCAATGAGGTGGGTATGTTCATGAGCTACTACATATTCAATGCAGTTCAGAGGCTTCTTTGCCAGTTGCAGGTTGAACATTATCTTGCCTGTGTCTTTGTGGCATTTACCCCAGATTCACGTTCATCTTGGAATGTGTAGGATGTTGTCTCTTTATTTACAGAGCTACAGCTTCCATCTACTATATCAATCAAGCGTTATGTTTAAAATCCGTATATCTCACTTTGTGTTTGATAACAGAACGATTTCGTCAAGCCAAATGAGTAATGATAAGCTTGCTTAATTATAGCTATGGCGAGAAATCGCACTTTTAAGAAGACGGTTTCGTCAAGCCAAATGAGCATGGTCAAGTTTGCTTGGGCTGCGCCACAGCCTGAGGAGCAGGAATGCACTGATGGCATAGCACACCGCGATAAGTGCGATGGCTGCAATGTTGCCACCGAGAGCGCCAACAAGACTGAAGTCGCTGGCATCCTCGCCCAGTGTTGCCATCATTGCCACAGCAATGCTGTTGTTGGCTATGTGGATGATGCTTGTGAGGATGATGTTGCGCGTTTTGAAGTAAATGATGCCGAGTATGACTCCGATGACAAATGCTGGCACTGTCTGTGCCCAGTTGAGGTGTATGATCCCGAAGAGCAGAGCTGAGATGATGATAGCCCTGGCTGGGCGCATGCCTCTGTGCAGCATGCCGCCGAGAGTGGCCTGCCTGAAGGCAAGCTCCTCCGCTATGGGACCGATGACGGCGATGGACAGGATGCCGATGGAGGAATCCTGGATTCGCATGAAATCTTCCTCCATGCTGTTTGGCAGGGAGAGGAACTCAGTGAGGATGTCGGTGGCGAAGATGCCAGTCGCTGCGCCTGCCAGAGCGTAGAATGTGGTGTGGGTGACTTTTGACGACGGGCTGAAGGCTTTCCGGAAGTTGATGCTTTTCGTCAGCTGAAGTATGAGCACCGCCAGGATGTCGGAGCACAGCAGCATCCATGCCATCAGAGTCCATTTGTTCAGGGCATTTGCAGTTGCTATAATAAATATGGTTAAGACCAATCCGGCCACAAGTTGTGAGGCGATGTATATGATTGAGGGCATGAGGGGCTTGAACCATCCATGCCGTTCAAAGTGTGTGTTGCTGTCTTCCATTTTATGCGGTTTGTGTGTGATGGAGTTGCAAATGTACATTATTTATTTTGATTACAGGCATCGGAAAAGGTAAAATGTGGAGTTTCATGCCGCTAAGAGTGGAGCGCGCCATGTTTTTGTTCATTTATGAATTCATCAGCCAGATATTGATCGCTGCGGCAATGCATGTCGGCAATCCCCCTGTCAATCAACTCAAAGACGGGAGACCTGTAAAACATGTCCATTGCCTCCTCGCGAGTCATCTTCATGCGCCCAGCCAGTATCTCTATGATGCGTGCGTACTTCATGTCTAAAATAATTCGATTAGCTTCCATATCCACCAGTTCCATTAGAGTTCTTTGTATTCGATGAAAGTGACGAACCTGTCAATCACCTCCTGGCTTGTAAAGCACAACTGATGATTCGGCCTCTCGAAGCTCAGTCGCTTCAGCGCCTCCTCCTTCGCCATCTGATTAGAGAAATAAAGGTCGAGTGTATTGAAAACCCTGTCATTAGCTATACCGCCACTTATCACATCGTATTGCTTATATACATCATCTCCCATGCGGCATGCAGCCACGAAGTCCAGCCATTCGCCATCATACGCGCCAAACTCCTTCACCTTCAAGCCTGCCGCGGGATTATATTCATAGATGTTTAGAATGCCCCTGCGTCCTCTCAAGATGAATCTTTGGGCATAACGCTCTGCCTGTTCCTGAATGACTGTCGCATAGAATCCCCTGCCGAAATCCAAATGCTCTCGTGAGTGAATGACATCAGGCCTGTTCACCACGATGTCCGAAGCATGATAAATCAACATAGCTTAAGCCCCCTCTCTTTCATGTAGTCCAATAAGTCATCAGTAAGATATTGACGGCTGAAGGTGTGCAGCACATCGTATGCAGGTATTAGATACATGTCAATGATGCCTGCCTGCTTAAACAGCCGGTATACCTCGGCAGGACTTTTCTGAAGTCTCTCAGCCACGCTGCCTATGGCGAACGTTACAAATTCCAATATGTTTTTATTCATATTATATGTTGCCTCCTTGTGTGAATAAACATGCATTCCCGCTTTGTTTGCCACCATCCCGTCATGTATGCCAGCCTGCTTTAGTCCTGCGGGTTGAGTCCTTTTTGCTTGCGTGGAACGTCATGCGGTTTGTTTCCTGTCATTTTCATGAACATGAATTGAATGATGGAGTTGCAAATGTACATTATTTATTTTGATTACAGGCATCGGAAAAGGTAAAATGTGGAGTTTCATGCCGCTAAGAGTGGAGCGCGCCATGTTTTTG
>JAXJBE010000053.1:0-10485 GCA_036303125.1 Bacteroidaceae bacterium | reverse complement strand
CTGTAGGATTCTGTATGATTTCTACTGCAAAGGTACGAGTTTTTATCGAAATATCAAAGTAAATATCTGATTATTAGAAAGTTAATTTATAGAACATCCCTTTAAGAGTACTACCCTCTATTACATATTTAATGCTAAACAGACAAAGTATAATGCCAACATAAACAGGCAGCACAGAAACGACAAATGCGAATCTTGCTTCATTGGGTATGAAGAATATAGGTGCATATGCTGCTAAGGTAATGAGTATGACAAGTGACAGACTGATTCTTGTCCTGTATGTCTGAGAGTGGCTTGTTTCTTTGTGTGTGATATGTCGCTTTTCCATGTCCGTGTTTTATTTGCTTGAAAATTATAGAACTATGTATCGTTGTCTGCAACCATGAAGAGCCATAAAATCAAAAAGCCTAATCTGTCACAACTTCGTGGAAATGAGCCTTTCCCCAGTCGACGAGGGAAGTGATGGCTGGCATGAGCGACTTGCCTGTGTCCGTCAGAGAATACTCCACTCGTGGGGGAACCTCAGGATAGAGTTTACGATGCACCAGATGATTCTGTTCCAGATTTTTCAGAGTCTGTGAAAGCATCTTTTGTGAACAGTCTGTCATCAGACAACGTATCTCGTTGAAACGCAAGATGCCCGTATCACTCCGGTAGATTAAGAAGAGTACGAGCATAGACCATTTGTCTCCGAAGCGACTGATGACCTGCCTGATGGGACAGGCTAAATATTCTGCTTTAATATCTGCCATAGTTATTAGATTTAGGGCAAAGGTAGAAAATAGTTACCAGATGTCAACAATATACCGCGTTAATTATATTTAAATCACCTTTCTGCAATTATTTGCTATTCAGTAATTCCAACTTTCGGGTAACTGTCTTACTTCCAGGTAACTTCTTGTGCGAATGAAAAAATCGCTTTAACTTTGCATCGTCAAAACAAATAAATAACCATTTAGCAAATAAGTAATTATGAAAAAGATTGAAACAATTAAGGTTGGCAAAAACTACAGCGTCGTGAGTGTAGGCAAGATTAGCGAGATTATTGATCATGAACTTATCATGAGCCCGAATGTGGCCATCCATGGCAAGGTCTTTGCTGGGCAGGCAGTTAGTGCAACGGGTTGTGAATTGAGCTTTCAGACATTTGTTCCTGGCCAGGATAGTGGCTTCCTTCATACTCATCATACGCACGAGGAACTTTATATCATTCTGAAAGGAGAGGGTCAGTATCAAGTAGACGGAGATGTCATCCCTGTCAGTGAGGGGGCAATTATCCGGGTGGCTCCCGGCGGCAAACGTGCTCTGCGCAATACGGGAAGTGAGAATCTGACGGTGCTTTGTATTCAGTACAAAGCCAATGTCTTCACCGAGGCGGACAATCCAATGACAGATAGTGTGATTCTTCAGGATGCGCTTAATTGGTAGAAGGCGATGATACGAAAAAGCCTTGCTGTTCCTGCGTTGTAAGCAATGAGGCTGCCTGTGCTGCATGTTGAGGCAGCATATCGAAGAATATGCAAATGTTCAGTTAGCGATAAAATAAAATCTTATGAATAATCCCCAATATTCTCCTGCATTCATTCAAATGCAGGAGAATATTTGTATATTTGCAGCCGATTCTGCAATATTGGTAGTTCTTTCTGCAATGCGTATAGGCTGGGTATCGGAGAATCGTTGTAATTTTGCGCACGAAAAATAAATCCGAATAAATACAAAGTAAATCAAGTGAATATGAAACGAGTTATTGTTATTTCGACGAGTCTTCGTCAAGGTTCAAATAGCGACATGCTCGCTGACAAGTTTGTGGAAGGCGCCAAGGCCGCTGGAAACGATGTTGAGAAGGTTGCTCTCGCAGGCAGGGAAATACAGTTCTGTAAGGGATGCATGGGATGCCAGAGATTGGGTCGTTGCGTCATAAAGGATGATGTGAACGACATCATGGTCAAGGTGATGGAAGCAGATGTCGTGGTATGGGCAACACCTATATATTATTATGAGATGAGCGGGCAGATGAAGACACTCATCGACCGCATGAATGCCATGTATACGTTGGACTATAAGTTCCGCGACGTTTATCTGCTCACCACAGCCGCCGAGGATGAAGAAGAGACTCCGAGACGTGCTGAGGCAGGCTTGACAGGATGGATAGACTGCTATCCCAAGAGCCAGTTGGCTGGTACGCTCTTCTGCGGAGGGGTAAATGAAGCGCGTGAGATAGAAGGCAATAGCAAGCTGCGCGATGCTTACGAGATGGGCAGAAATGTTTAAGCAGTTTTAAGATGGCTAATAATGAAACATGTGATTTTAGGAATGCTTGCGGCAGGAATGCTGACAGCATGTACAGAGATGAAGAAACAGACCGAAGATAATGATATGGAACAGAATATTACATTGACGCAGGGGTGGGACAAGGTATTCCAGCTCAGCGAGAAGGTGAACCACCGCAAGGTGACGTTTGACAATCAGTATGGCCTCACATTGGCCGCCGACCTTTATGAACCAAAGAATGCTCAGGGTGAGCAGGCCGCAATAGCAGTTTCAGGACCGTTCGGAGCCGTGAAGGAGCAGGCCAGTGGCCTCTATGCCATGCGGATGGCAGAACGAGGCTTCGTGACGTTGGCTTTCGACCCTTCATACACGGGAGAGAGCAGTGGCACCCCTCGCCGCACGGCATCAATTGACATCAACACGGAGGATTTCATGGCTGCCGTTGACTACCTGTCGGGGCTGGAGAATGTGGACGCTGAAAAGATAGGCATCATAGGCATCTGCGGATGGGGAGGTATCGCCCTCAACGCTGCCGCCGCTGATACACGCATTAAGGCCACAGTGGCAAGCACGATGTATGATATGACCAGAGTCTCTGGCAATGGATATTTTGATAGCGAAGACAAGGAAGAGTCGCGCCATGCTGCACGTGAGGCTCTCGCCAAGCAGCGTTTGGCCGACCCGATGGCAATGGCTGGCGGTGTCATTGACCCACTGCCTGATGATGCTCCGCAATTTGTGAAAGACTATCACGACTATTACAAGACAGACCGTGGCTATCATGCGCGCAGCGGTAATAGCAACGACGGATGGCGTGTCATCGGCACTCAAGCATACACCAACTCGCGCTTCCTCTGCTACATAAATGAAATTCGTTCAGCAGTGATGGTTTTGCATGGCGAGAAGGCTCACTCGCGCTACTTTGGTGAGGCTGCCTACAAATACATGGTGGAAGGCAAGGCCGAGGGCTATAACTTTATCGGGAAACCCAATCCTGTGCCTGAGAACAAGCAGCTCC
Source organism: Bacteroidaceae bacterium (assembly GCA_036303125.1). GTDB lineage: Bacteria > Bacteroidota > Bacteroidia > Bacteroidales > Bacteroidaceae > Minthosoma. The sequence continues at coordinate 7,196 of JAXJBE010000053.1, read as the reverse complement.
TCATCGTCCCCACAGCTTCCCATTGCGATCTTTACGACGGCGGATATACAGAACTCTCAGGTAGCGGCGAACCAAAGAATCTCATCCCTTGGGATAAATTGGAAGCTTTTTTCAAGGAAAACCTGAAATGAGATAATAGGATGAAACCTACATGTGCCATCATACGACCTGTAAGATTATGTCAGACAATCAGATTATACAATTAGATTCGGTATATGCGTATAACAAGCTGCACGGGATAGAAACCCTGCATCCGCTGATCACAGTAGTGAGCCATCAAGCCTTAGCACCTGGGCTGAACCATTCCAAACTGAACTATGGACTCTACGCATTGTTTCTGAAACAAGGTGACGGTTGCAGCATACGCTATGGGCGTGAGAAGTACGATTATCAGGCAGGCACCGTAGTAAGCTTCAAGCCTGGACAGGTGGTGACGGTCGAATGGGATGACTCGAAGCCTATGCCTGCATCTCGCGGATTGCTGTTCCATCCAGACCTTATCTATGGCACCCCATTGGCAAAGCGCATCCACGACTACACGTTCTTTGACTATGACCAGCGTGAGGCTCTTCATCTCTCGGAACGCGAGCAGCGCATTGTCAGCGACCTCTTAGACAGTATTCAGGAGGAGCTCCAGCATCCCGTTGACAGACACTCGCAAAGGCTCATCACCGATGCCATCGGACTGTTGATGGACTATTGCATGCGCTACTACGACCGCCAGTTCATTACTCGCCACAAGGTGAACAGCGACATCATGACCCGCTTCCAGTGCGACCTGGAGGAATATTTCCGAAGCGGAGAAGCTGAGCGCAACGGGCTGCCATCTGTCGCCTGCTTTGCAGAAAAGGTGTTCCTCTCGGCTGGATACTTCGGCGACCTCATCAAGAAGGAGACTGGTCTCACGGCGCAGCGGTATATCCAGAACAAGGTCATTGATCTCTCTAAACAATATGTAAAGGATAAGGAGCTTACAATCAATCAGGTGGCTTACAGACTGGGATTCCAATACCCTCAGCACTTCACCCGCCTCTTCAAGCAGATGGTCGGCATGACACCTACGGAGTATCGGGGGCTTCTCACATAGAGGAAACCATCTGCTCAATTTCTGTAATTCATGTGCATTACTAATGTTTTTTCACCGTGCGACAGCAACAATTATGTACCAACAACTTTAAAAAGTGAAGGAAAGTATTGTTCGATTGGGAAAGATTGCTTAATTTTGCGCATGCATGTCAGGAACACGTATTCATTCCTGTTGCCCATCAATGGAATTCAGACAGAATACTATGTGGAACTAAAACTTGGTAATAAGAAACAGAAAGAATTAACTCAGCAACAGAAACGCATTGGTGGTGACTGACTATAGGTTCAGTTAACCCTCTATTAAACAATTATGAATTAACAGAGGCAAAGCCTCAAAACATTAACCCGCGCGTTTCCGTTCTGTCAACTTGAATAAGGACATATAACATATTTATTTATTGAGCTTTAGCTCTTGTTCTCTAAACTTTGAATACCGCCAATATTCGCACAATGGGAACAAGCATACTGAAGGTTCACGTCTTATGGCGTGGGTCATTCTGTGCTTGTATTGTGCAGGTCACTTGGCGGTAACCTAAAGTTTGGCAAGCAAAAGAATGGTTACACGCCTTTTTTAGTCACATTATGAAAACTTTATTACTTACAACAGCGTTATCAGCTGTTAGTCTCATCTCTGTTTACGGTCAGGAAGTAGCAAGATTTGGTGAATTTGAAATCATACCTTCGTCAATCACATCTAAAGGAAAGGCCATTCCTGTTGGAATAAACTATGATGATGACACTCAGACTCAAACCGCCATGATTTTAGATGGTAATTTAAATGTCGTAAAAAGATTCAATTTAAAGACCGCATCTCGTTTGTACAGCCAATATTCAGAGAAGGCCACGGTCAAACCTTCTGGCGCAGAAATTGAATCCTATAACCAGAATGATTTCTGGCATAATGGTGAGGTGGTGACTGCGACAGACATGAACTCAATGATACAGTCTCTCTCTTCCATATATGGCAGCGACTTTTATGGTTTTACCGATTCAAAGGGAAGGATAAGCTGTTGGTCTCCGCAGGTGTCAGGATTCTATTACCAAAATTGGTTTGGCACAATGTATCCGGATAACTATTTTGCCGTTGTTGATGGAATTGTAAACGAAATTCACGTGTCATACAAACTTTCTTTCACGCAAGTTGATATCGACAATGCGCAATGGGAATATATTGAAGGTGATGATGCAGCCCAAGCGTATACGCATACTGCTGAATGTTTCTATTTTAGTGACTATGATAATAATATTCTATGTGACAATAGCATAACCTTGTCACAGACTTTATTTAATGACGATGACAAGTGGGAGTATGTCATCGCCCAGTATGGTCAGGTAGAAAAGACTGTCAGTGATTATTGGGAGTGGAGTTCTAATGAGAATGGAATCGTGCTTAGGAGAAACGCTACCGAATCACAGCCAGTCACTGGATATATTATATATAATGAAGATGGAAATGAGATTGCTTCAATAGAAGCAGCGGTGGGATTTGATGATATATACAGAATCTCCAATAATATTTATATAGAATGTTATAGTAATGGAGTTCGACGCATTTACAAATATGACCCTGCCACATCATCTATCCAAGAGGTGAGCCGATCCGAATCTAAGACTCCAATAGTTAAGGTGAATGGTCGCAACATCACGGTTGAGGCTGATGGACAAAACGTTGATGAGGCTGTACTTGTAGATATGGGAGGGCGCAGAGTTGCTTCATCAAGTCGCCCTGGCGGTAAGAACGTCACTATTGATGCTGCCAACATGCCTGGAGGTGTTTACAATGTCGCTATAAAGAATGGAGGCAAAGTCACAGGCGCACAAAAGATAGTTCTCAAGTAAAATGATATTTGTGAGGGTGTGTCAAAATGCGCTTTTTGATACACCCTCCTTTTTGTTTATCTGATTACTGATGCATGTACATATTCTTTCGTAGTCAATTATACTTCTGTAAGGAGGAACGTCATGTACATGGGCAATGTCAACAGGTTATCCTTTATGCCAACATTGTAGTCTCCAAGTTTGATTGCTAATGTAACATGATATTTGTCATGATGCTCAAGTATTGTACGCACAGACTTTGCATTGCCTGTTGTGGCCTTGCATTCGACAGGAGTGCATTTGCCCTTATAGCGCATGAGGAAATCCAATTCAATCCCGCTGTTTTTGTGATAATAGTACAGTTTCCGTCCCATCTTGCCGAGGATGTCTGCCACAAGATTTTCGAAGAGGGCACCTTTGTAACTCAATAGATTCCCTTCAAGTATGCTTGATTGAGTGCCTTCTTCAAGCATGGATACAAGCAGGCCAATATCAGCCATGTAAACTTTGAACTCGCTCTTAATGCAATTGCCGTCAAGAGGTAGTTCCGTTGCTCCCGTGTTGTAGCATCTGCGTATGATGCCTGCATCCTCAATCCATTGCAGGCTTCCTGCATAGTCACGTCCTCTTCCGCCTGGGCGAACAGTCGTGTATGTGAATTTTTTATATTCCCTCGCCAATTGAGCAGGAATGGATTCAAAGCACTCGCGGATTTTGGACTTGTCTGACATGAGGGCATATTTCATCATGTCAGACTTGTATTCATCCACTATTCTGCGTTGCACTGAAAGAACTTTTCCTATCTGTTTTGTCTCCATAAACGCTGTCACAGCCTCGGGCATTCCACCCACAATAACATACATATTCAGTAGTTCACGGAATCTGTCATGAAGAGCCTCATCTACAGGCATCACATTTTCCAAACATTCCTTTAGGTAGTTGATGTGCATCGGTTTAATGCCGTTAGCCCATAGCCATTCCTCGAAGTCCATGGGATACATGTTGACTATCTCCTCAAATCCAACAGGAATGGTGGCCTCGGCTTCCTCTTCGTGTTCATCTCTTGTTTTGTATCCGTTTACTCCGAGAAGCGATCCAGTGCACATCACCTCATATCTTCCGTCAAGGTGAAAGTATTTCAAAGAACCTCTTGCTCTCGGACAGTCCTGTATTTCGTCAAAGACAAAACAGGTCTTGCCTGTCTCTATTTCAGCGCTGGGCATGGCTGCACTTATGCGCATAATGATATCGTCAACATCCAGGCTTGGCATGAAAAACTTCTTATAGTCGGGGTTTTTGCGAAAATCCATGTAAACCACATGCTTGAAATGCTTTTGTGCAAAATCAAGTACGCTACTTGTCTTTCCGCATTGACGGACTCCTTTCAGCACAAGAGGTTTATGAGAGGTGTCATCTATCCATGATTGAAGTATGCTTTCTATCTTGCGTCTATACATGTTACACACATTTTAAGGGTGATTTTTTTAGCTTGCCCCACGCATTTTAATGGCGAGATTTTAGCTCGTTTCGCACATTTTAATGGTGAGTTTTTAGCTCGTCTTACACATTTTAAGGGTGAGTTTTCAGCTTGTCCCACACATTTTAATGGCGAGTTTGATGCAAAGGTACATATTTTTCTTAATATACAAAGCGTGTCGGACTCATTTTTGTGGGAGTTTTTAGAAAAAGAAACAATCATCAGTTGCGATAAGCCGAGATGTGTTATCATGCGTTCGAGGCTTCAGGTAATAAACCTGTTGAATGTTAGGATAAAAAAATAACGCGGTGCGCGAGAGGCTGTTTTTTACAAGACAGCCAGGCGCACCGCGCAATGTTAATCATATTTATTTAACTTCTTTATTTTCCACAGACGGTATCATTCCTTGGCAATCATCTCTGCCGGATTGGTCGCCATGATTTTTCGGATATTGTATATGACGATGAGAGCAATCATCACGACGATGACGAGCGTGCCTGTGAGGCATGTGGATACGGCTGAAACGGTGTCGAAGTACATCAAGGCTCCTGCCATCGCGCGTTGGAAGAGAAGCAAGACGGGGAGAGCGATGGTGAGTGCGCAACAGATGAGAATGATGTACATGCGGCCGAAGAGGCTGTAAATGTCTCGTCCCTTGGCTCCGTGCACCATGCGTATGGCCATCTCCTTTTTGCGAGAACGTGTGTCGAGTGCTATGGTGCTGTATACGCTCATGGCGCAGATGATGAGGCTGACTGCACCAAGTATCAAGGCTACGGTCAGTATACCCTCAGTGACGGCCAATCCCATGTTGGATTCGCGGAAATTCACGGCCAATTTATCTACTATGGCAGGCTCCACACGATGTATGATCTGATTGACTTCGCGCATGAGCGAAGCGTACTTGCCAGCTTTGGGTATGAGTATGTATCTGAGGGCACGCTCTCCGGGGATAATCATTATGGAACTTTGGTCTTCATCATAAGGCAGATTGGCTATTGTGCCCGCTATCGGAATAGAGTGGGGGCCATCAGGCAATCCTATGTTGATTGTCAAACAGCCATTGGCGCCGATGCCCAATTCCTGGTACCTCTTGTAGATGCTATCGTTGATCAGCAGATAAGGTTCATTTTCGGTCGGCCTGCGATGCCATTTCACCTTTGCTCCGTAGAATGATATGAGCGAACTGTCGCCGGTGCAGTAGAACGGGAAGTGGGTTTGATATTTAAGAGCGGCAGTGGCCTCTGGGCTCTCCTTGACCTCTTCGACACAAAGATAAAAGTGGTAGAAGCCTATAATCTTGTCCAGGTCAGGCATTCGCTTAACTTCCTCCATCAGCTGTTCACGCTGCTCTACTTCTTCCAGCTTCATCAGCACACATTGCTTGTAGAAGTCGTCATTGTCCGGCACATTGAAGTGGACTTTCACCTTTGCCGACCAATTGATGAAAAACATGGTGGCGCAGACAAATATAAGGCTGATGGTGATTTGGAAGCCCAGCATGATATTGCGGAAAAGATGTGTGCGGCCAGAGCGCATATTCTCTGCGAGTCCTTTGGGATTATTGCAGATTTTTGAGAGCGCAATCCATATAGCCATGCCGCAAACTGCCGCCAATATGATGCCTGTATAAAGGCTGTAGATGAAGAGGTTTTGGATGGATATGCCCCAATCGTTGAGAAAACCGTCAAATCTCGTGTTGATAAGAGTCTCTATCCATTCGCCCATCACTATGGCCACAACCACCGTGATTCCGATGGTGAGGAGAACTTCCGTAAGCATCAGGCCCAACAGTTCTCGGCGTCTTGCGCCATTGGTGATGCGGAGCGACATCTCACGGCGGCGCGACCACATCAGCTGTATCTGCATGCGCATGTAGCCGATGATGGCAGCCAGGAGAATGAGCGACCCCAACAGGTGGACAACTGCATTGATGGCTATCACCGCGCTGACATCCTTGTTGTCTGCCTCTTTCGTCAGGATTGTCTGCAAGCCAAGAGGCCTGACACGGGCATCCACCTCGTCCTGCAGTTGCTGCTCGGTGCATCCTTCTTTAAGCACGACTTTAATAGTAATGGTATACGAACGAGATACATCTGCTGCGTATGTCGTCTCTATGTCCTCTACGGCATAATACAGCGAGCGATTGTCTATTATTTGGTCAAACACCGAAACATCATCATATATGTCGACGATGGTCACTGGCCTATTGGACAGGAAGCCGGAATGGCTGCAGACGGCTCCAATCGGATTAGCCTGGCCAAATATTCTTGCAGCCTCCTTCTTGCTGATGATGGCCTCGCCAGGCTTGAGCGGCCTTATCTTCTCTCCGCTGATGGCAGAGCGCAACCCTATGTAGTTGAGGTATTCAGAGTCTATATGCCTATAGTATATGAAAGCCCTGCGAACAGTCGAGTCGCACAGGTGAAACTCCTTAGTGCCCATCTCCATCGAGCCATTGGGCACAGCAATCCGCTCAGCCACTCTCAGACCGCCATCTCGCTTTAAGGAGCGGATGATGTCGGGGGTGATGCTCACAGACGGAATGCCTTGATATTGTGCGTTGAGTCTACGAGGCGAGGTGTTTCCTATAGAGTCAAACTCTAAGGAATAAGCCCTTTTGTAATACGGCTGGCTGTAGAGGGAAGGGAGCTTGAATCTGGACACGGCCACGTGGGATATGTCGAGAGTCACGATGCCGATGGCGATGCTCAGCACGCTGATGACGGTCTGAAACTTGTATTTCATCAGATTGCGCCAGGCGACCTTGAGGTTGTGGAGTAGCATGTTCATGTTCTTTCTGACTGTAAAAAAT
>JAXJBE010000052.1:0-20170 GCA_036303125.1 Bacteroidaceae bacterium | reverse complement strand
GTCCAGGACTATATAGACTTGACCAATAGGGTGGCAAAGGTTATGAGTTCTTAAAAGTGCGATTTCTCGCCATGGCAATGACTAAGCAAGCTTGTCATTCCTCATTTGGCTTAACTAAATCGTTGGTCGTCGCCTCGCATTTCTCCTTGATTCGAAAAAGCAAATTTATAGGACCGCAGAAGTTACGGTTTTCATGCTGTGTGAGAGCCAGATGACTCAATTGGCGTACGGTCTTTTCGGTGTCTTCTATTGTGATGCCGTCGCCCATCTCAAGGGAGTGGGGGTATTCGTTCTTCTCAAACCATGCAACGAGTTCCTCCACTTCTGCCTTTGTATATGTGGGTTTGAATTCCATATAAACGTTGTTTGAAAGCTGTTGTTGTAATAACTAAAGTTGAGTGTCCCCACATGCCACTTATGGTGTATATTCCACATGGCAAGGCTCAAAGGGACTATATTCTTATGGTATGGCGTTGATCATGCCTCTGATATGGTGTATTAGTGTTTTGCTAATAGTTCCACCATTCTTTCTGCTGCTCTTTTGCTGGCTCCCGGACCGCCGAGTATGCGGTTCATTTCCTTATAGTCGTTAAGCATCCTTTGTCGGTCAGCCCCTCCTGGTAGGATGCGGTGGAGGTAGCGGATGAGGTTGGCTGCGTTCATGCGGTCGGCTACAAGTTCTTCGACTATGGGGCGGCCGATGACGAGGTTCACTAAAGATATGTATTTGACCTTGAGGACATGTCGGCGAAGCCAATTGACAAGTTTGCCGCAGGGGATGTAATAGCAGACGACTTGTGGTGTACCAATGATTGCTGTCTCCAGAGTCGCTGTGCCCGATGTGACGAGTGCTGCTTCAGACTCTCGGAGTATGGTGTATGTCTCGCCAAAACGAATTGTGACATTGCTGTTTGATGGAATGTAGCGCTCATAATACGAACGGTCGATGCTTGGTGCTCCAGCAATGACTATTTCGTGGTCGTTGAAGGTGCTGGCGGCTTGTATCATCGTGCTGAGATTATCCTTTATCTCTTGCCGTCTGCTGCCTGCGAGGATAGCTATCTGTTTGCGTTTGGTCACTGACGGATGGTCTTTCAACTCTTCTGATATGGCATCCACGCATGGATTGCCCACATATTGTATGGGATAGTGGCGTTGGCCAAACCATTCGACCTCAAAAGGGAGGATGGAAAAGAGAGCATCCACATCTCTACGTATGTTTTTGATGCGGTGCTCTTTCCATGCCCATATCTTTGGGCTTATGTAGTAGAATACTTTGCAAATCTTGTGTTTTTTGACATATCTGGCTATGTCGAGGTTGAAGCCAGGATAATCTACAAGAATGACGACATCTGGCTGCCAATTAGATATGTCAGCTTTGCACAGCGACATGTTGCGCAGGATGGTAGGTAGGTGGAGAATCACAGGTATGAATCCCATGTAGGCCAGGTTTCTGTAGTGCTTGACGAGGACACCGCCCGCTGCTGCCATCTTGTCGCCGCCATAGAAACGAAATTCTGCTTTTGAATCTATGGATAAGATGGATTTCATCAGGTTGGATGCGTGAAGGTCGCCCGATGCCTCTCCTGCTATTAAATAATACTTCATCGTTATTATGGTGTATGCTGCTTAAAGCATATTGCTTACTTATGCAAGCTGGTATTATTCCTTTTGTATGTTGGCGTTACTTACTTCTGAATGTCAGTGCTTATCTCGAATTGTTGTCGTGCTTTTTCCAAAAAGGAGTAAGCCGTCATGTCGAGTTGCAGCGGAGTGATGACTGCATATCCATGCTCGTAAGCCCATGTGTCAGACTCTGTGTCGTTGGGGTCAGTCGGGGTATAGTAGCCTGCTATCCAATAGTATTTGCCACCCCTCGGATGGTCTCTCTCCTGCCATTCCTCGTGCCAGTCGCCTAAGCCCATGTGGCATATTTTCATGCCTTGCAGCTTATCCACGTCTGGCATGTTGACATTGAGACATACACCTATGGGTAAGCCTTCGGATAGGACAGTCTCCACGATGTGGCAAATATAGGGGCGCATATAACTGAAGTCTGCATCGTCTGATGCCCTGCCGCTGGATATGGCAATTGATGGCACATGCTTGATGCAGCCTTCGAAGGCGATGGACATGGTGCCCGAGTAGTGGGCATTGACAGCGCAATTGTCGCCGTGGTTGATGCCGCCAATAACAAGGTTCGGGAATCGTGGAAGGAGCACTTCGAAGGCCATTTTTGTACAGTCATTGGGAGTGCCTGTGCATGACCATATAGTGAGGCTGCCAAGTTTGTCTGTGCCATCTTCATGGTGGATGAGGGTGTTGCGAACAGGAGAGTGGCTGCTGATGCTCATGCTCGCTCCGCTGCGTCCACCGCTTGGAGCTACTACAAACACGTCACCATACTGCCTCATCATCTCTGCCAGCTGGTTAACTCCGCCAGCCGCATATCCATCATCGTTGCTTATAAATATGAGTTTTTCCATGATTGGTTAATGTTTTGAGTACAAATTTACGGATTTCTCATGTCATTCATATTGTAAAAACGGAAAAATCACACGATTATCAAAAAAAAAACCAAAAACCTTTGCTGATTCATGAAAAAGCCGTACCTTTGCACCGCAATTCTGAATAAGGGGTGCTTGTTCAGAACAGATGAGATAATCTTGGGATATGGTGTAATGGTAACACAACAGATTCTGGTCCTGTTTTTCCTGGTTCGAGTCCGGGTATCCCAACCAAAAATATCTCGTTAAATGCAATATCTTGGGATATGGTGTAATGGTAACACAACAGATTCTGGTCCTGTTTTTCCTGGTTCGAGTCCGGGTATCCCAACAATAAAGGAGAGACTTCATCAAGTCTCTCCTTTATTGTTATATTACCTCCCATCCTGGGCACTTGTTTATTTGGGGTCGGCGGATATCTTTGGTTGGTGATGCATGAATAACCAAGTGCGTCCCGGATGGCAAGATATGCATTCCAGATGATCAGCCCCATTAAAGATGGCAAGATGTCCCAGATGGCTAACCCTTCTTCTGCAAACTTAAAGAAAGGGTTACTCAGCACGAGGCCCTTTGGCCCGAAGTGCCATCGCCTACAACAGAAGCATCAGTTCAGCCAATCGCATCCAACAATCATACCCAACCAACCGTTTGTCAAGCAGATAAAGCATTGGTCAGGAATAGTCAGGAATTTGTCATAAATCTATTTTTGAAAATTTCAAGATAAAAATATTCCTGGATGATTCCTGGATATTACTGGTGATTCCTGACCACAAATCCAGTCCGCCATGCGGACACAGTTGCCGATTCCATGACTCGCCAGCGAGTCTTTCTCTTGTGGTCAGGAATTTATCAGAAATCTTTTTTGTCGTGTGTAGGAAAGGGATGTGGAGGGGTGTGACCCTCCACATCCCTTTCTTTGATACCCTGCTCGTTACATGCAACCAAAAGGTAGTGTCAAAGACCCTACCCTGTAAATAGTCCTTTCAGGACTGGCCATTCGGAAGGCACTTGGTTATCCAAGCCGCACCAATCGAAAATATCCGCTGACCCTTTATTTGCAGAGGCGGCAGTCTTCGCATTTGTCGAGTTCGCCTCTGAAGCGTTTTTCAACCTTTACATAGAGGCGGGAACGAAGGGATTCGTCTTTAATTTGGTCTAATACCTGTCCCATGAAAGCATTCTTGAGGAGCACACGTGCCTCCGTCTCAGGTATGCCACGCTGGCGCATGTAGAAGAGAGCAGCCTCGTCCATCACTCCTACAGTGGAGCCGTGGGCACACTTGACATCATCGGCGTATATTTCAAGCATGGGCTGGGTGTACATGCGTGCGTCGGTGCTGGTGCAGAGGTTGGCGTTTGTTTCTTGAGATGAGGTGTGCTGTGCATCTTTCTCCACAAGAATCTTGCCTGCAAAAGCACCCACAGACTTGTCATCCACCACATATTTGTAAAGTTCTGTCGATTGGCAATTGGGGACACGGTGGTCGATGAGCGTATTGTTGTCTATGCGCTGACTGCCTGTGGCTATGGCGCAGCCGTTGAGGGTCACCTCTGAATTTTCGCCTTGGAGGTATACGTCGCATAGGTTGCGTGTCTGTCCGTTGAAAAGGGTGATGCTGTTGTGCTTGACGCAGCAGTCTCTTCCTTCCTGTATGTAAACATTGGAGAATCGGCTGCAGAGAGGTGTCGTTTCTTCTATCTCGTACATGTCGAGGTGGACATTGTCGCGACAGATGACCTCTATCACTTGGGTGGAGAGGAAACGCTGCTTGTCGGCTGCATGGTCGTTGATGATGATGGTGGCCTCTGAGCCTGTCTCCATTATGATGAGCAGACGGCGGTTCATCATTGTTGCCGCCTCGCCACGTAGCCAGTGGTCGATGACGATGGGCGAACCAGCCTTTGTGTTGCGGGGTAAATGCACGAGGAGCGCTTCATGAGTCAAAGCTGTGTTGAGAGCAGTGATGGAGTCGCAGTCATCTGCTACGGTGCCATAGAGATTGGCTATATCTTCGGGAGCATCCTTGATGTTGAGGATGAAGGGGGATGGCTTGATGGTCAGTGGTGAGAGTGACACTCCGTAGTTGGGGGCGAAAGCGGTTTCCACATCGGTATATTTATATCTCTCTACTTTGCGTGAGGGAAATCCTTGCGAGCGGAATGTCTCGAAGGCCGAGTCCCTTCTGGTGTTCATTATGGGGCAGCTTTTGGACTTGATTGTGTCTGCCGCCTCGTTGTAGAGGTCTATGTATTGCTGTTCACTCTTCATGCTATAGTTGCTTTTATCCAGTCAAAACCTTCGTTCTCTATCTTCTGTGCCAGTTCGGGACCGTCAGTCATGACTATTTTGCCGCCGATGAGCACATGCACCACGTCTGGCTTGATGTAGTCGAGTAATCGCTGATAGTGAGTGATGATCATGGCGCTGGTGTCATTGCTGCGCAGCTTATTGAAGCCTTCTGCCACGATGCGTAAGGCATCCACGTCAAGTCCAGAGTCTGTTTCGTCGAGAATGCAGAATGAGGGTTCGAGCATGGCCATCTGAAAGATTTCGTTGCGCTTCCTCTCGCCTCCTGAGAATCCCTCGTTGACGGAGCGGTTCATGAGTTTCTGGTCTATTCCCACAAGTTTGCGTTTCTCTCTCATTAGTTTAAGAAAGTCGGTAGACTTGAGAGGTTCCTTGCCTTGAGCTTCGCGACGCGCATTGACGGCGGCGCGCATGAAGTTTGTCATGCTCACGCCAGGTATCTCTATTGGTGTCTGGAATGACATGAAAATGCCTTCGCGGGCGCGCTCTTCTGGTTTCATTGCGAGGAGGTCTTTGCCGTTGAAGGTGATGGAACCTTCTGTGACCTCGTAGGCGGGGTTGCCTACGATGACATTGGAGAGGGTTGATTTTCCTGCTCCATTGGTTCCCATCAGGGCATGTATCTCACCGTCGTTGATGGTGAGACTGATGCCCTTGAGTATCTCTTTGCCACCTACGGTAGCGTGTAAATTGTGTATTTCTAACATGTGATGTGTCTATGTATCTTTAATGTGAGGTGTGGCATAAATTGTGGCAAGTTAATAAAGAATAACCTACTACGTCAATATTATGATAATTTAGAACAACTACTTACTAAAGGCATGAGACTAAAGCGAATGCTCCTTTGATGGATTTATCCTACAGTGCCTTCAAGTGAGACGGAGAGAAGTTTTTGTGCTTCCACGGCAAATTCCATCGGTAGTTTGTTGATGACATCCTTGGCATAGCCATTGACGATAAGTCCAACAGCTTCTTCTGTCGATATTCCGCGCTGGTTGCAGTACATGAGTTGGTCTTCGTTGATTTTGGATGTGGTGGCCTCGTGTTCGATGATGGCGGTATTGTTGTGTATATCCATGTAGGGGAAGGTGTGTGCACCGCATTCATTGCCGAGGAGCAGTGAGTCGCACGAAGAGTAGTTGCGCGCACTGTCAGCATGTTTGCCTACACGTACGAGTCCTCTGTAGGAATTTTGTGATTGTCCTGCGGAGATTCCTTTGGAGATGATTGTCGAGCGTGTGTTCTTGCCAAGGTGTATCATCTTAGTGCCTGTGTCTGCCTCCTGGTGGTTGTTGGTGACGGCGACGGAATAGAATTCTGCCTGACTGTTGTCGCCGCGAAGTACGCATGAGGGGTACTTCCATGTGATGGCCGATCCTGTCTCCACCTGTGTCCATGACAATTTGGAGTTTGCGCCACGGAGTTCGCCGCGTTTGGTTACGAGATTGAGCACGCCGCCGCGCCCTTCAGCGTCACCTGGATACCAGTTCTGCACGGTGGAGTATTTCACCTCGGCATTATCCATGACTACAATTTCTACAATGGCAGCGTGGAGTTGGTTTTCATCACGCTGAGGAGCTGTGCATCCTTCAAGATAAGAGACGTAAGAACCCTCGTCGCAGACGATGAGGGTGCGCTCGAACTGTCCTGTGTTGCGTGCGTTTATGCGGAAGTATGTGGAAAGTTCCATCGGACAGCGTGTGTTCTTGGGGATATAGACGAATGAACCATCGCTGAATACTGCACTGTTGAGAGCGGCGAAGTAGTTGTCGCGGTAGGGGACTACACTGCCTATGTATTGTTTGACCAAATCGGGATATTCCCTTACGGCCTCGCTGATAGAGCAGAAGATGATGCCTTTCTCTGATAGTCTTTCTTTAAATGTTGTCTTGACTGAGACAGAGTCCATGACGGCATCTACGGCTGTGCCAGAGAGGACGAGCCGCTCTTCGAGTGGTATGCCCAGCTTGTCGAATGTTTTCATAAGTTCTGGGTCAATCTCGTCCAAGTTCTTAGGTCCTTTGTTGGCCTTGGCCGTAGGGTCGGCATAGTATGATATGTCTTGGTAGTCTATCTCTGGCAGGTGGACGTGAGCCCATGATGGCTGTTGCTGCGTCAACCAGTATCTGAAGGCTTTGAGGCGGAATTCAAGAAGCCATTCAGGTTCACCTTTCTTCTCGGATATGAGTTTTACTACGTCTTCGTTGAGACCTTTGTCTATTATTTCTGTGTGAATGTCGGTGGTGAAGCCGAACTCGTATTTCTTTTCGGCTACCTTCTTCACAAACTCATTTGTTTCACTCATTGGCATTGATGTGTTAGGACGGGGGATTTTGATGTGGAGTTGCTGTTAGATGTTTGGCACAACCGATTTGAGTCCGTGTTTGGGCGCTTCTCCATTGGCTATCTCTGTTGAGTCGGTGACAATGATTATGTCGGGCAGCATGACATTGGACGTGTGCTTGACTTTGTAGTATAAGGATGGTCGTTCTTCCAGTTTCTCGGATTTAAAGCCGGCGTTGCTGGTGAGAAAGTCGTAGAGGTTGAGTGCCACGCTGAGAAACAGTCCGTAGCAGATTGCTCCAATGGCTGCTCCTGCCAGTCTGTTGAGAAAGTTGATGTGTAGGGCTTGAAAGAGTTTGGTGAGCAGGGTTGCAGCCCATCCCAAGGCTAATGGCACGAGTATGGCTATGATGATGAATGCCATGAATCGTCCGAAGCCAGTGTCTGCCCCCGTCTTGTCAGCGAGCATATCGCCGAAGGAATGGTAGAGCGAGGCTGCAAGGATAAGGCCGAGTATGATGCCTGCACACTGTGCGGCCTGTTTAAAAGCCCCCTGACAGAAGCCTATAACGGCTCCTGACAGGAGGACTATATATATAAATGTATCCATGCTGTAGATTTGATAGTTCAAGAGTGGCTTAGAGCTTGGTCTTGACTTCTACCTCTGTGTATGTCTCCAACACGTCACCTTCACGGATATCGTTGAAGTTGACTATGGAGATACCGCATTCGAAGTCGCGGCCTACTTCCTTGACATCATCCTTGAATCGTTTGAGAGCGAGAATATCGCCAGTGTGGACGACGATACCGTCGCGAACAACACGCACCTTGTCTGAGCGGTGTACCTTTCCTTCTGTCACCCAGCATCCAGCCACTGTACCCACCTTTGTGATCTTGTACACTTGACGCACATCGACCTGGGCTGTGACCTCTTCCTTGATGGTAGGAGCAAGCATGCCTTCCATGGCATCCTTGACTTCTTCTATGGCATCATAGATGATAGAGTAGAGTCGGATGTCTACGCCATACTGTTCTGCAAGGCGTCGTGCGGCTGCTGAAGGACGTACTTGGAAACCGATGATGATGACGTTCTCTGATGCATGAGCCAGTTCGACATCGTTCTCGCTGATTTGTCCCACAGCCTTGTGGATGACATTGACCTGTATCTTCTCTGTGGAGAGTTTGATGAGCGAGTCGGAAAGAGCTTCGATAGAGCCGTCCACGTCGCCTTTGACAATGAGGTTGAGTTCCTTGAAATCGCCGAGAGCGATACGTCGGCCAAGTTCATCAAGCGTGAGTCGGGTCTGAGTGCGCAAGCCCTGCTCTCGTTTGAGTTGCTGACGCTTGTTGCATATCTCGCGTGCCTCATGCTCTGTCTCCATTACATGGAAGGTGTCGCCTGCAGTAGGTGCGCCGTTGAAACCGAGAATGACGGCTGGCTCGGCTGGCAGTGCCTGCTCGATGCGCTGGCCGCGCTCATTGAACATGGCCTTGATACGTCCGTAGTTCGTGCCAGCCAGTACGATGTCACCCTGTTTGAGCGTGCCGTTCTGTACGAGGACTGTTGCTACGTAGCCGCGTCCCTTGTCAAGGGTTGATTCGATGACAGAGCCTGTGGCATTGCGGTTAGGATTGGCCTTAAGGTCGAGTATCTCAGCTTCGAGGAGCACCTTCTCCATGAGTTCTTCAACGCCGATGCCCTTCTTGGCGCTGATGTCTTGGCTCTGGTACTTGCCGCCCCAGTCTTCCACGAGGTAGTTCATGGCTGCCAGCTGTTCCTTAATCTTATCAGGGTTGGCCGCTGGTTTGTCTATCTTGTTTATGGCGAATACCATTGGCACTCCCGCAGCTTGAGCGTGGGCTATGGCTTCCTTTGTTTGCGGCATGACATCATCGTCAGCTGCTACGATTATGATGGCGATGTCGGTAACCTTGGCTCCGCGGGCACGCATGGCGGTGAAAGCCTCGTGTCCAGGTGTATCGAGGAAGGTTATCTTGCGTCCGTCCTTGAGTTTGACGTTGTATGCACCGATATGCTGTGTTATACCGCCTGCTTCACCTGCGATGACATTGGTGTTGCGGATGTAGTCGAGGAGTGATGTCTTTCCGTGGTCGACATGTCCCATGACTGTGATGATAGGTGCGCGGCGCTCAAGGTCTTCCTCTTTGTCTGCTGCCTCTTCAATGGCGTTGGACACTTCTTCTGAGACGTATTGCGTGGTGTATCCAAACTCCTCGGCCACAATGTTGATGGTTTCTGCATCGAGGCGTTGGTTGATACTGACCATCATGCCGATGGACATACATGTGCCAATAACCTTTGTCACAGGCACATCCATCATAGTGGCAAGTTCATTGGCTGTGACGAATTCAGTGAGCTTGAGTATCTTGCTGTCTGCATTTTCAGCCTCTTCCTCTTCCATCATGCGCTCGTGGATGGCATGGCGTTTGTCTTTACGGTATTTGACTCCCTTCTTTTCCTGCTTTGCGGTGAGGCGTGCGAGTGTTTCTTTTACCTGCTTTGCCACCTCCTCTTCTGAGAGTTCCTGTGGTTTAGGAGGCTGCTTTTTCTTAGTCTTCTTGCCTTGTCCAGGCTGGCTCGTCTTGGCCTTTTGCGGTCCAGGCTGATTAGGCTGGTTGCTGTTGCCTTTGTTCTTCTTGCTCTGTCCTGGCTGGCTATTGGCCTGCTTGACAGCTGCATCGACATCAACTTTGTTGTTGTTGATGCGACTGCGCTTCTTCTTTGGGCTTCCGTTACTGGATTCGCTATGGGCTTGCCCGCTGTTGGCTTGTCCGCCGTTTCTCTTTCCTTCTGTGTTGGTCTGGGTCTGTATGCGTTCTTTGCGTCTTTCAGACTTGCTTTTGCGGTCTGGACGTGTTTTGCTGTTGAGGCTGGAGAGGTCGATGAATCCTACTTGTTTGAACTGCACTCCTGCTTCTGCTGGTGCTGTGAGGTGGTACACGCCGTCCTCGTTCTGCTCGAGACGGTCGGCAGGTGTCTGCTTGGCAGGCTTGCTGTTGCTCGTCTGGTTGGGGGTGTCATATTTCTCATTGCCAGAAATGCTTTCAGACTTTGTACTATCTGCTGCTTGAACGTTGTTTTCGATAGATGTGTTAGGAGCGGTTGCAGCAGCCTTATGGACAGCGCTGTCATGCAATGACTGTGTCTGCGGACTGGCAGCAGAGGCTGTGTTGGGCTTCTCTGCGTTATTGGAGACAGCGGCGGCTGCAGGCTTCTTCATGTCGTTGATGTTGCCTACAATCTTGAACTGCTGTTTCTTGGCAGCCTTCTCTTTTTCCAGGCGTTCCTTTTCGTCTTTCATGGCCTGCTGTCTATCTTTCTTGTCCTGTTGCTCTTTTTCTCGTTTGTTCTGTATTTTCTGTTTGGTCGCGGCGTTTTGTTTCATGTCCTCACCAAACTCTTTTTTCAGCAGGCCATACTGTTCGTCCGTTATCTTGGCATTGGGCGTTGCATCCTGCAACGCCATGCCTTTCTTTTGCAGGAATTCAGCCACGGTGTTGATTCCCACATTGAGTTCCTTTAATGCTTTGTTCAGTCTTACTGCCATATCTATTGATTATTCTTGGGGGGTAGGTTCATCGTATTCTTCAAATTCAGCCTTGAGTATGCGAAGCACGTCATCGACAGTGTTCTCTTCGAGGTCGGCTTTCTCCACGAGCATGGCGCGTGGTGCCTCGAGCACACTCTTAGCTGTCTCGAGGCCGATGGATTTGATGGCATCGATGACCCATGGTTCGATTTCGTCTTTGAACTCATCGAGGTAGATGTCCTCTTCCTCTGGTTCATCGTCATTGATTTCGCGGAATACATCGATGGTGTATTCCGTGAGCATGCTGGCGAGTTTGATGTTGTCACCGTTCTTGCCGATAGCAAGACTCACTTGGTCGGGCTGGAGGTATACCTCTGCCTTTTTCTTCTCTTCGTCGAGGGTGATGGACGAGATGTTGGCTGGACTGAGCGCACGCTGGATGAAAAGGCGTGTGTTGTTGGTGTAGTTGATGACATCGATGTTCTCGTTGTGGAGCTCCTTGACGATGCCGTGTATACGACTTCCTTTGACACCGACGCATGCACCTACAGGGTCGATGCGGTCATTGTAGCTCTCCACTGCAATCTTGGCGCGCTGCCCAGGTATGCGCGCTATCTTGTGTATTGTGATGAGACCTTCTCCGATTTCTGGCACTTCATGCTCTATGAGGCGGCGGAGGAAGTCAGGGGATGTACGTGAGAGGATGATTTTGGGGTTGTTGTTGAGGTTGTCCACTCGAAGGATGACGGCTCTCGCTGTCTCTCCCTTTCTGAAAAAGTCACCAGGTATCTGCTCGCTCTTTGGAAGGATGAGCTCGTTGCCCTCATCATCGAGGATGAGCATCTCGCGCTTCCATATTTGGTATACCTCGCCACTAATTATTGTGCCTATCTTGTCGGCATATTTGTTGTAGAGGTTGTCATGCTCAAGGTCGAGAATCTTGCCTGCCATAGTCTGGCGGAGTGTGAGTATGGTGCGGCGACCAAACTTGGCAAAATCTATCTTCTCGCTCACAAGTTCGCCTAACTCATAGTCATCATCAATCTTGCGAGCCTCGGAGATAGAAATCTCTTTGTTGGTGTCCTTCACTGCATCGTCCTCCACCACTGTGCGGTTGCGATATATCTCGAAGTCGCCTTTGTCAGGGTTGACAATCACGTCAAAGTTCTCGTCTGTTCCGTACGTTCTCTGGAGAACACTGCGAAAGCTGTCCTCTATCACACTTACAAGAGTGGTTCTGTCAATGTTTTTTGTCTCCTTGAAGTCTTTGAATGTCGCTATCAAGTTGACTTGTTCTGGTTCTTTCTTTGCCATTGTATAGTTGTGTTGATTGAAATTCTATTGCTTTGGTTGCATTAAGCTGGAACTCATTTTAATAAATAGGTGTTCATAATTAGCTTTATAATACCTGCGTCCTGTCTTGAATACCTTGCTTAGCATGCCAGTGAGCCTGTGTTATCGTTGAGGATTGCAGGCTCTTACTTGAAGTCGATGATGTTTTTCACCCACTTCACATCGTTGTAGCCGAAATGTTTCTCCACTTCCACCATCTGCGGACGCTTCTTGCCTTCTATTCTCTGCTTTTCCTCCACGACAACAACAAAGCCGTTCTCGTCTGCTGACATGAGATTTCCTTCCATTTTCTTGCCTTCAGCAGTGAGAACCTCTACGTCATAGCCCACAGCGTTTATGTACTGCTGCAGAACCTTGAATGGCTGTCCAATGCCAGCAGAGCCAACTTCAAGTTCGAAGTCCTCCTCGTCTCTGTCAAGGTGCTCTTCGATGAACTTGCTCAGTTCACAGCAGTCATCAATCCACACACCGTCCTTGTGGTCTATCTCTACGGTGATTTTGTTCTGCTCGTCTACTGAGGCATCGACAAGGAAGTACTCCTTGCCTTCGAGCCATTGCGTTGCCAATTCTCTCACTTTGTTCTTGTCAATCATAGAAATCGTCTTTTTCTTAGTGTCTTTGTTGTAACTTTTATTTGTCGGGTGTGACTCATCTTAGTCTGTTGGGCCAGCCCTCTTTATCAAACAAACGAGGGAACTTGTCCAGTCCCCTCGTGCAATTACGATGCAAAGGTAACGCTTTTCTTGTATATGGCAAATTTTTTAATATTAAATTAATGTGTGTGGCTGTAAAATAGTCGCAATTATAGCCAATTTTTCATAAAACGATGAGTGTGGGACTCTTTTCGCTAAGCATTTATTGCCTATATGGATAAAAAGGCCTAACTTTGTCAGCAAATAATTAATTATTAAAGATACATGCACCAAACCAATATTAGAAATGACAAATGCTGACCGCGATATACAGTCACTGCTCGACCGCATGACTCCCATCACCTTGGAGGAAATGTCCGGCATCAGGCTTATGAACAGGCTCGACACAAAATATGTGGCATCAAAGTCACAGCTTATTCAGCTCCTTGGACTGCTGCAGGATGAATATTTTGTGCAGGAGACCCTTGGACGCCGTATCATACCTTATCTAACCACTTACTATGACACTGATGATCACTTCATGTATATGATGCACCACAACAAGAGGGCGCATCGCATGAAAGTCCGAGTCAGGACGTACGTGGCGAGCGATCTCACGTTCCTTGAGGTGAAAAACAAAAACAACCATGCTCGCACTAAGAAAAAACGCATAGAGGTGGAGTCGCAGGACTGTTTTAGAGATACGGATGGTGCTCATGAACTTGTGCGGCGCAAGACTGGGCTCAACCTTGACAGGCTTGGGGCGGTAGTGCGCAATCAGTTTGATCGCGTGACACTCGTCAACAAGGGAAAGACGGAACGCCTCACCATCGACTTCAATGTCCGCTTCCATAATTTTGAGACAGGCAATGACCATGCTACAGGCCAGCTTGTCATCATTGAACTCAAGCGTGACGGCAATGTCTTTTCACCCGTATGCGATAAGCTCAAAGCCATACATATCCATCCCTCTGGATTCTCTAAATGTTGTATAGGCATGGCTCTCACCGACCCTTTGCTCAAACAGAACAACTTCAAACCCAAATTGCGCAATTTGGAGAAGATCAATGGAGAAAGCTTTATCGACCATGAGATATAAATATATATGTTGTGTGACTTTCTATACACCCTAAACTAAATTATCAATTAACCACTAAAACCCACCAATGGACACAATCAACGACTTTTTCACAGTGCTCTCAAGCGACACGTGTCGCCTGTTGGATTTATTCCTGCGTCTAATAATCAACACATCCTTCACCATCGTAATAGCTCGCTGCTTTTATTTCCCAAAGGCGCGCAGGAGGGATTTCTTCTTTACGTACATACTGCTTGGCTTCTGCATCTTCATGCTTATCCATCTTATGGGTGACGCAAAAATAAAGACAGGTATAGCCATGGGACTTTTTGCCATTTTCTGCATCATGCGTTACCGCACAGAGTCCGTGCCAATCCGCGAGATGACTTACCTATTCCTCGTCATCTCGCTCTCAGCCATCAATGGTCTGGCCTGGGCAGCCGACATAAGTCCCAAACATCCGGAGTTCATGGGGCCTCTTCTCACAAGTTGGGGAGAACTGCTGCTGACCGACCTCATATTCGTCGCTGGAGTATGGATTGCAGAGGCAAACAAACTTGTCAATAGCCTCTCGTCAAAATTCATCAAATATGACAAGATAGAACTCATCAAACCTGAGCGTCGCCAAGAACTCATAGCCGACCTTAAAGAGCGCACGGGGCTCGATGTCACCAATGTCAGCATTGGTTCTATCGATTTTCTCAAAGATATGGCGCTTATCAAGATTTATTATAATACAGACGAGTGTGACGAGTCTGCACAAAGAATGCCTAAAGAATATGAATAAGAAACTCAACTCAATATTACTCTCTGCTTTTGCCTCATTTGTTTCGCTCACTGCACAGGCGCAGGCAGATGACTTCGGCATGGATTTCAGCCTTGCTGCAGAGAAGAAACTCTGCCGTGGAGTGGGGGTGACACTCGAAGGCAATGCCCGCACACAAGACAATACGGGCAAGATGGATCGTTGGTCTGTTGGTGCCACCATAGATGCTAAGGTCTACAATGCCACAATGTTTGATGTGAAGGTTTTCGCAGGATGGGAATATATGTGGACATACAACCTGCGTGAAGTAAAAGACAAGTATGAGACGGAGGATATATACACGCCAGATGGCATGGAGACTGTAACCTACTATGAAGGCTACAATGACCAGCTTCCATTCTGGCGCGACCGCCATCGTACCAGTGCGGGTGTCTCCGCTTCATATAAGCCTAATAAGCGATGGAGTTTCCAACTTAAGGAAACCTTCCAGTACTCACACTTCGCTAAGGCTGAGACGACAAAAAACAAGTACCGTCTTGATGACGATGGCAATCTCTACTTCAAAGAGTCTGAGACAGAATTCAAGAAGGCGAAGGATAAGACAGTCTTGCGCTCACGCTTGACAGCTCAGTACAATGTCAAAGGTCTGCCGCTCAACCCTTATGCTTCGGCCGAATATGGTTGCGGCCTCTCTTATGCCACGAATAAATGGAAGTTCACGGCTGGCGCAGATTACAAGATTAACAAGCTGAATATCCTTACCGTCTTCTATCGATACCAGACAGAAGATGACGATGACGACCCGAACGGACACATCATCGGCATTGGATACAAGGTTAAACTGTAAGTTTCTGTGTATGCACTGATTATGCCGCTTTTACCCCTTAATGACACAATTGTATTTTTAAGACATCTCTACATAAAAGTTCTTTTTTTGCAATGAAAACATTCAACAGCTCAATATTCATGCTTGCTAAGTCAGCAAGGCGCATTTCAGCCTTTGCTGTGGTTATGGCATCAGTTGCCACTGCTGCAGCTGATGACTTTAATCTATATTACAGCCAGCCAGAAGGAGCGGCTGCGACACTCGTGGCTGCGACATCCCAGATTGACAAGATTGTCTTTGAAGATTCTGGAGTCAAAGTCGTTCTCGTCGATGGCAAGTCAACAACTCTTGCCGCAACGAGTGTCAAGCGCCTGTTCTTCTCCACAGAGAAAACGGTTGGACTTACAGATACCCCTGTTGTCTTGACCCAGGCCTTGGATGCCGATGTCAAAGACATGACCGGCAGAGTGGTGGGAAAAGTAAAAGACTTTGATTCCCTTTCAAAGGGAATATACGTGATTTGTGGCAAGAAAGTAATCAAAATTGATTAAATGGTATTGTATTATGTATATGAAACGATTATTACTCTCGGCAACAATAGCCATAGCGTCCATCGCAACTTCCATGGCTCAGACTATCTATATATGCAAAGGTGGAGAATATACGACATGTGAGATAACAGACGGTTTGGAACTTAGCCTTACAGATGGTATAGACTCAATCACATTTCGTCAGCCAGTGATGGAGAAAATTGTGAATGTCACATTCAACGGTGACAAGGCCTCAGTATCCATCCCCTCGTATATAGAAGGGGTGACTTGTTCAAGTGGCACAGACCCGGATGTAGTGCTCACGAGCACAAATCTTACAGACGAAATCACCTATCATGTCAGTGGCAGCAGCAACGCTGGTTCGCTGACCATCAACGGTGACTACAAACTCACAGTTGTCCTTGACGAAGTCAATCTCACCTCTGCAACAGTTGCCCCTCTCAACATACAGTGCGGCAAACGAATAGCTGTTGTTATGGCCGACGGTTCGGTCAACAACTTCACGGATGTGGCAGGCGGAACAAACAGGGCATGCGTCTACACTAAGGGACATTTTGAGTTTTCAGGCGCAGGCACGCTCAATGTTACAGGCAATGCTAATCATGCCATAGCCTCTAAAGAATACTGTCAGATTAAGCGTTCGGTCATGGCTATCAATATACTAAAGGCTGCCAACGATGCCATCCACTGTGCTCAATATTTCCAGATGAATGGCGGAGAGCTCAATATAACCTCCACCACTACCAGCGATGCCATTCAGGCCGACTACGAGCTTGACGATAATGACGCGGTGATACAAGACCCAGAGAATACAGGCGGGATAATCATCAAAGGTGGCACAGTCAACATCGAACTGGCCAATGCGCAAGATGCTAAGGGACTCAAAGCTGAAGGTGATATTGATATCTCCGGAGGCACATTCATCATCAACGCTGTCAGCAATGGCACACGAGGTATGCAGACTGATGCTAATATGACCATCAGCGAGACTGACGGCCCAACCAACATAACCGTCTATGCTAAGGGCACGAAGTGTACCCTTCCTGTTGATTCGGCCGATCCTCACAACTGCATGGGCATCAAGGTCGATGGCAACCTCACGGTCAACGGCGGCACAGTCACTGTCTACAATACGGGCAAGAAAGCCAAAGGCATTAAGGTTGCAGGCACATACACAGTCAATGGAGGCACGGTAAATGCGGCCATAGACAACGGACTGTAAATAAGTGTTTGTAAAAAAGTAGTTACTCGTAATAAAATCCTTGTTTGTCGTAAGATGAAAAATATATTTTTGTTTATGTTGGCAATGGTTGGTATTATGCCAGCCATTGCACAAAACAGTCACGCCTTTGAAGTCTCCAAAAATCTGGAAATCTTCAATAGCGTATACCGCCAGCTTGACCTCTTCTATGTCGATTCTCTTGAAGCGGACAAGCTTGTGCGCGTGGGCATAGACGCCATGCTTGGCGAACTCGACCCTTATACCTCTTATTTCCCAGAAGAAGACATGAAAGACCTGAAGATGATGACTACAGGAAAATACGGTGGCATAGGCTCTATCATACGTCAACGCAAAGACTCCACGGGTGTCATCATCTTTGAACCGTATCCTGATATGCCAGCAGCGGAGGTTGGCCTGCAAGTGGGTGACATCATGCTCGAGATTGACGGAAAGAGCCTTAAAGGGCAAAATACCACGGAAGTGAGCGAACAACTCCGTGGCGAACCAGGCACAACCTTCGTCCTCAAGGTGCAGCGGCCTGGTGAGAAAAGGACACGTGAGTTCAAAATCACTCGTCGCAACATTAAGAAGAGTTCTATACCCTACTATGGCATGTATGGAGAGACTGGCTATATCAATCTGGCTGAGTTCACAGAGGAATGTGCCAAGGATGTGCGCAAGGTTTTTATCACTCTCAAGGAGCAAGGTGCTAAAACTCTTGTCTTTGACCTGAGAGACAATCACGGTGGCCTCCTTTCTGAGGCTGTGGATATTGTCAACCTTTTTGTGCCTAAGGATATAACTATTGTGGAAACAAAAGGCAAGTTGGCGGCAGCCAGTTCGAAGTATGTGACAAGCAAGGAACCTCTCGACCTTGACATGCCTATCGCTGTGCTGGTTAATAAAGAGACTGCCAGTGCGGCTGAGATTGTGGCAGGAGCACTGCAGGATCTTGACCGCGCTGTCATCGTGGGCAACAGTACCTTCGGTAAAGGACTCGTGCAGTCACCACGTGACCTGCCATACAACGGCAGCATCAAGCTGACCACTGCAAAATATTATATACCATCAGGCAGATGTGTGCAGGCTGTAGACTATAAGAAGGAGCGTGAGGCCGCTGAACTATACCGCACTACAGGCAAACGCATCAGCACTAAAGACAGCACAGACCATAAGATATTCCTAACCGCCGGTGGACGCAAGGTGACAGAGGGTAGTGGAGTGAAGCCCGATATAGAAGTAGCTCACGACACAGTTTCTAATATAGTCTTCTATCTCTCTGACGATGATGTGCTCGTTGACTGGGGCACACGCTACTTCCAGCAGCATCCGACCATCCCTGCAGCTCGTGATTTCGCCCTTACTGATGCCGACTACTCAGCATTCAAGGACATGGTCAAGGCGAGCGGTTTCAAGTATGACCGCATCAGCGTAAAACGACTTGAAGATTTAAAGAAGAGCATGCGCTTTGAAGGATATTATGACGAGGCCAAGCAAATCATTGATGCACTCGAAGAGAAACTGGCTCATAATCTCGATAAGGAAATGGATCGTAAGAAAGAAGATATAATCAGGCTCATGTCACTCGAAGTCATCAAGCGCTACTACTATCAGGCTGGCATGGCTGAAGTGGCTCTCAAAGGAGATAAAGACTTGGAGAAAGCCATCGAAGTGGTTAATGATGAGGCTGAATATAATAAAATACTCGGCAAAAACTGATACGACGCATTGTCGATTTCTTGACTTTCAATCCCCAGCACAAATACTAATTTATAGAACACCCCATAAATATGTCACTACGCAACAACAGGGCTACTCGCCTCAATCGCATAATGATGTTTGGCACCTTCTTCTTAGGGATAATCGTTCTCGGGTGCGTCTTCGGTTTCCTATACCTGTCTTATAACCAGAATGACAATCCTCTCGTCCAGCCTAAAGAGGATGGACAGACGGCAGACAGCATAATACTTATCGTCAACGACAGTTCTGTAATCCGCTCTGAATGAAAAAACATCGCCTTTTTCTTGCCAGTCTCATCTCTTGGCTCTTGTCGTCTATGGTATGCCCCGTGGACAGTTTAGCCCAGTGCCCTATGGAGAACATAGCCTTTAAGGACGGTGAGATGCTGAACTATGACCTCTATTTCCAATGGAACTTCGTATGGGTCAAATGCGGTTCTGCACATTATTCTGTCAAGGAAGATGAATACAATGGCAAGAGCGTGCTGCGCACAGACCTTCTGTTCAAGACGAACAAAAAGGTCGACATGTTCTTCGTCATGAGAGACACCCTCGTCAGCTACATCACACGTGATTTGGTGCCACTATATTTTCGTAAGGGCGCCACTGAAGGCAAACGATATACGGTCAATGAGGTCTGGTATACTTATCCCGAAGGTAAGACACAACTTAGACAGCGTTACCTTAACCGCCATGGTGAAGAGTCTTTCCGTGAACGTACCTCCAGCGAATGTATTTATGACATGCTATCCATCCTCTCACGTGCCCGTTCTTACGACACCTCAAACTTGAAGATTGGCGACCGTCTCCATTATTCCATGGCTACAGGCTATGCCATCAAGCAGGAAACCCTTGTGTATAAAGGCAAAGAGGATTGGAAAGCCAATGATGGGAAGACTTACCGCTGCCTCGTCTTTTCGCTCCTTGATGACGAAGATCCGGAGAAGCAGAAAGAAATGCTACGTTTTTATGTGACTGATGACTCTCGTCACACTCCCATCCGCATCGACTTCCATCTCAAGTTTGGCACGGCAAAAGCATATTTCAAAGGCCGATAATTTAAGGGGACTATGAATTAGCTTAAGAGGTCTATGAATTAGCTTGAGTCGATATCGGAGCTATCACGCAGCAGATGTCTCTTTTAAGGGTGTTCTATGTCATGAAAATTAGTCGAAAAAAATGAAGGTACCTTCAAGTGCCCACGAAGATACCTTCATGGCTCCACGAAGATACCTTCATAGCCCCACGAAGGTATCTTCATGACTATGACTGATTTTACTTCACAGTTTTTTATTTGTTTCCTACTTCACTTCACAAGCTATGCAAAGTCTTCCTAAGAAGCTTTACGATATTG
>JAXJBE010000051.1:0-4122 GCA_036303125.1 Bacteroidaceae bacterium | reverse complement strand
GTTGGGAAGAGCTTCGGCCACGGCCCGTGCCGTCGCAATCGTAGCTTGAGCGAGAGTTTGGGCCTTCTGGCGTTTGGCCTGCTTGATTTCCAGTTCCTCCTGTTTCTTGTCGTACTCAGTGGCTTCTCCTATGTATTTCTTGATGTCCATCGTTGCTGTCATTTTTTAGTTATACCCTCCGTTTGCCTGTCACCACCTCGCTAATCAAGGCTCGTTTCAGTTCCTTGTATTTCTCTATCTGCTTTTCCAGATTGGCGATGTTGGCATCTATCTCGCTGCACTTCTCGTCAAGGTAGGAGGCTATGGATTGCTGCTCGGGAAGGGGAGGAAAACACATTAGTAGATTTTGCAAACTTGTTTGAGTCATGCTTGGCAATGCTGTATTTGTAGAATAACGTGCAAGAGGTGCCGTTGATGCTTGATAATACATGTATTTGCAACACGTTTTCCTGTTTGGTACAGCATAGAACATCGTATCAACTGTCCAAAATTTGCCATTGATATATAAAGGCCTATCAATAGTGCCTTTACGTCCCAAAAGCAGAGCTTCCCCGTCATAGAGATATTCTGAGGCATTTGCAAAAGCTCCTCCAGAACCAATAACAGGATAACCTTCATCTACCTCTATATGTTTGTAATCCCTGCCATTGTTGAACGATAGATTCCTTTTAAAGTGTAACACTTCCCATCCCTCAGGAATCTCTCCAATCCAATCCACACCAGAGGGCTTGAACTTGGCGTTAGGAGTACATTCTATCTCATAACACTTTATTGAAGCATTAGGGTCAAGTTCCTTTATCTCCGCCAGAATATTCTCCACACTACTTATCTCTTCGGGCACATAGAACTCCTTGTTGAAATTCAGTTCCACGCCTATCTTGTTGGTAGTCAAGGTGTAAGGCTTGAACACATATTTGTCCATGAAAGCCTGTATCTCGCGGTTGTTTTCCTCTGCATCGAAATGATGGGGGATAATCTCGTAGTCGCTCACAAGGTATGGTTCGATGGAAATCTTATAAATCGTGCCGCCCTTTTTGTTGACGGTAGCCTTGAATGAGAACATGCCGCAGCCAAGGTCACAAACCTTTCCCTTACTGTCAGTATGGAGGATGGTACGCTCGTCAGGAACGAAAGCATACACATCTCCCTCCTCAGTGATGACGGAGAGCGACAAGGACAAGCGTTCTTCAGTGATGCGCTTGGCAATCTGCTTGACCTCATCAGCAGACAACAGCGTGATGTCGGCATATTCATCCCTGCCCACCATCAGCGATACAGGGTGCTTGATGGCAAAGGACTTGCCATCGGGACATATAGTTTGCTCCACATATATGCCCTTTTCAGACACTTCGGTGAGCAGGAGCGATTGCTTGTTGTAGTAGAAATACTCACGGTCGTATATCTTACAAATGTCCGAAGACTCAAAAGCCATGAGGGCTTCCACAATCCTGCGGCGACCCTCTTCGGGTATCTCCCTGCGCTTGTCGCCCTTCGCCTTCTTCAGCAACTGCCACAGTCCACTGCCGTCGATGAGTGCCACCTTGCCTCTACGCACTGGATCGTGATGCTTGTTCTTGTTCATTACCCACAGGTAGGTGTAGATGCCCGTATTAAAAAACTCGTTCTGAGGCATCTGTATGATGGCTTCCACCCAGTCGTGGTCGAAGATATATTTGCGTATATTACTCTCACCTCCACCGGCATCGCCCGAGAAGAGCGTGGAACCATTGTGTACCTCCACGGCAATACCCGTGTCGGCGAGTTTCCAGAGGATGTGCTGCATGAAGAGCAGCTGTCCGTCGCTGGTGCTGGGATAGCCCGCCGGGAACTGCCCCTGCTCGTCCTTCTTCACCTCCTTCTCATAGCCCGTCCACTTGGTGCCATAGGGAGGATTGGCGACAATGACATCAAAATCGTTGTCGGGGAATGGAACCGTGGTGAGCGTATTGCCATAGTGAATCTTAGACTGCTTGCGGAAGCGCGACTCAATGGCGGCAAGGGCATATAGCGCGTCATTATACTCCGAACCGTAGGTTGCCACACGCTTATATCCGCCATTCGCCACTAACTTGTCTGCCACACCGAAAAGCAGGTTGGCACCGCCACAGGTGGGGTCATAGACATGCAGCCACTGCTCCTTGGGCTTGCTGACCTTCGACGATACGATGTCGGCAATGAGCGAAATGATGTCATCGGGCGTGTATTGCTCTCCAGCCGTGGAAGCGGAGAGGTCGGCCCACTTGCGCTTGATATGCTCCTCCAAGGTGGTGATGGCAGAGTTGTCGTAGGCAGAGAGGTCCACCTTAGCCCATGCCTGTGCCACGCTGAAGAGTATGCCCTTCTTGCGCAGTTCCGTCACAATGCCGTCCATGTTGAGGTACCGCTGCGAGCCACGCTCGATATTGATACCAAGGAGCACCTTCAGCTCCTGGTCGAAAGCGGAGAGATAGTGGGCAAAGTCGCCGTCGAAGGTGGCATCGTTCATGGTAATGGCGGCAAGCGTCTTGTCCTGCATGACGATATACTCGTTGTAGCCGCACTTCTCGTCGAGGAAAGCCTCCTTGAACTCCTCGGGGTCGTCCTTCGGATTGGTGCCCTCCTTGTCCATCACCCGCTGCACGGCATTCCTCATGCGTCCTTCGAGCATCACCAATGCGAAGAACGGCATCATATAGGCAGGAAAGTCGCTGCGCTTGATGCTAGCGGCAAGCAGCAGGTCGGCCACTGCCCAAATGTCACTCTCGTAGTGCATGATGTCACGCACCGGCTCGGTGTATAATGTATTGTCTGTAGGCATAAGCAATATTACTACTATTCTAAATCCCTTAATAATTCCTTGACATCCACTTCCAATACCTTGGCAATTTGCAGGAGCATTTCCAATGAAGGCTGACTTGTGTTAGTACACCATTGGGAACTCCTTTGTGGAGAATTGTACTATTACAACATAAACCGCAGCATGCATTAGTCTAAAATAGCCAAACCGGTTGTTTACGTATCCTAAACCGGTTGTTTAGCAACCGTAAACAAGGGGTTTACGAGTCGTAAACAACAGGGTAACGGTTTTTAACAAATCAACCGACTTTTAGCCTCCTTATCAGTAGCGGTAGAATGCGGAGATTCCTATAATAATCAGAACACAAAGTTATCTTCTGCCTCTTCCGCTTCTTCTTCCTCCTGCTTTTTGAGAGCCTTCTGCTCCTCCACCTCTGGATTGTACTCGTTAAGGGTTGTACCATAAGTTGTACGGAGCACCTTAAACTCTGTGCGGCGGTTAAGAGAGTTGAGGATTTCTTGCTTCTCCTCATCCTTGACATTGAGGATATACTCTTCGGTAAGGGTGTCATTCTCCTGGACCTCCAGTTTTGGTTCGCTGGCAGCAAGAGTCTCGACAAGCTTCTTTGTTATTACCTTCGGGCGAGACTCGCCATATCCTACAGCAGTGAGGCGGTCTTCGGCTATCTCGTGATTGATGAGGTAGTTGACAACAGACTCGGCTCGTCGCTGAGACAGTCGCTGGTTATAGGCATCATTGCCTCGGTAGTCACAGTGAGCTGAGAGTTCGATGGTGATATTTGGATTCTCGTTCATCATGACAACAAGTTTGTCAAGAGCCTCCGTAGACTCTGGAGTCAATTCAGCACTATCAAATTCATAGAATATATTGTCTATGAGGACAGGCACGTTAATAGGTGGCAGGGGAAACTGAAGAGTGTACTCTTCACTTTCCTCCGACTGTTCCACCCTGATGGAGTTCTTCACATTGAGATAGCCCTTACATGTGCCAAGCAATACGTAGTCTACACCAGGCTTGAGAATCTGTGTGAAGGAGCCGTCGCCCTTGACAGACAGTTTAAGATTAGTGCCATCATTACCAACCATATAGACGAGGGCTTCTGGTAGTTCGTAGCCGTCTTTCTCATAGACCCAACCTGTGACTGTCTGGAGTATCTCTGGACATTCGAAGGAATAGATATGCTCCCAGCCCTTGCCATCATTGCGCGATGAACAGAAGTAGCCACGGTTGTGCACACCGTCGAAGGTCATGCCGAAATCGTCTGCTGATGAATTGAGCGGATACTGCTGGTTCTCCACTATGATACCTCTGGCAGAATCATGGTG
>JAXJBE010000050.1:0-4018 GCA_036303125.1 Bacteroidaceae bacterium | reverse complement strand
GACAAAGACTCAGCTCTACCGTTTCCATTACGATGCCACCAAGACCATACCGGTATGGGCAAGCGTATATGAATACGACATGGACACAAGGGAAATCGGCGACAGCATACGCGAAGAGCGCGATGAATTTGCCCTCAAGAGCAAGCTGAGAGACATCCTTGACAATCATATCGTCATCGGTAACGTGGAGGACGGCAACAGATTCTACAAGACCAAGGCTGGCACAGAGATAGAGGTGGCTAACGTATCACAGGGCGCCAACGGCATGACTGTGGCAGGAAGCCTCCAGCTGGACGGCACTTACTCAGGTCCACTTCACGTCAGTTACATCTATGACCAGACCGCAATGGGCAACGGTAAATGCTATATTCTCGACAAAGAGCCTATCATGACCACACGAAAGAGCGTATTTGACGTGCTCAGCGAGCATGAAGAATTCGCTGAAATGAGAAAACTCATTGAGGGAAGTTCGCTCCTCGAGACCATACACGATGAGAAACATGCCTGCACAAGCACTAACCTCAATTGCTTCAACACATACCACTACACCATCTATGTGCCTACCAATGAGACAATTCTCAAACTTCAGGAGGAAGGAAAACTGCCTACATGGGAGCAGGTGGATAATTGGGAAGAAGATTCTCCGCAACGTCAGAGAGACTCACTCGCCATCGAAAACTTCATCAAGTGCCACATACAGGACAATGCTCTCTTCATCGGAGCACAGCCACAGGAAGAAGATGGATATGAGACAGCTTACATCGGTGAGTCAGGAAAGTTTGACCGCGTATTCACTACCCTCACAAAGGACGACATAATAATCAAGAAGACACAGACCGACACCAAGCCTTGCAAGGTGATAAAGAAGGCTGGACTCTACAACATCATGGCACGAGAGTATCAGCTCGAAGGCACTGACAAGAATACAGCCACAAGCGTCTATACCACGTCTTCTGCTGTCATACATCTCATTGACGGCTCGCTGATGAAATAAAAGGCGACCTATCCAACACTTTTTCCAATAATATATATAATGTATATGAAAAGTATTATTTCCAAATATAATCTGAGAAGACTCCTCGTCATCCTCATTATGGCAACGCCTATATGGGAATCTGACTGCTGGACGCTCCGCGCTCAGAATGAAGGATTCATCGTGTCGGGCACCGTCTCTGACGCTATGGGACCAGTAATGATGGCTAACGTCATCGAGATAGACGGAGCAAACCGTATCATCAGTTCCGGACAGACGGACATGAACGGTAACTTCTCATTCAAAATCAAGGACCCTAAGAATAAGCTCAAGATTAGCTTCGTAGGTTGCAAGACTAAGATTCTTCCTATTAAGAAAGAGGTCTATAACATCATGCTCGAAGACCAGACCACTCTGAAGGAAGTAACCGTGGTCAGCAAGCGACGTGCAGGCGGCTCTGGACTTGCCATTCCAAAGGACCAGATGTCCACTGCCAACCAGTCCATCGATATGAAAGAATTTGAAGGACTCGCCATTACATCCGTCGATGAAGCCCTCCAGGGACGTATTGCCGGACTTGATATCGTGGCAAACTCTGGTAACCTCGGCTCCGGAACATCAATGCGACTCCGCGGTGTCAGCTCAATCAATTCCAGCAGTGAGCCTCTCATCGTGGTAGATGGCAACGTATGGCAGAATGATCAGGGCGCTAATTCCATCGACTTCAGCAGCGCTAACGATGAGAAATTCGCAGAACTCCTCAACGTTAACCCTGAAGACATCGAGAGCATCAGCGTGCTTAAGGATGCCGCTGCCACTGCTATCTGGGGCTCACAGGGCGCAAACGGCGTAATCGAAATCAAGACAAAGCGCGGTACACGCGGCAAGACTCGCGTCACATACAGCTATCGTCTCACTGGAACATGGCAGCCTGAAGGCTATAAACTCCTCACTGGCGATGAATACACCATGCTCATGAAGGAGGCTTACTTTAATCCTAAGTTGAACAATGACGCAAGCAACATCATCGAATTCAACTATGACCAGAGCAATCCTAACGGTTGGAACAACTACAACAAGAACACCGACTGGGCTAAAGAGGTAAAGCAGACCGGATGGAGACAAAACCATTACCTCTCACTCACTGGCGGTGGTGAAAAGGCTCACTTCCGTATCGGCGCTGGATATGACCATGAGACCGGCTCTATCATCAAGCAGCAGCTCGACCGTCTTACCTCCCGCGTAGCCCTCGACTACTTTGTCAGCGACAGAATAAAAATCGTGACAAACCTCGCTTTCACATATACTAAGAACAACAAGAACTATACTGACCTCCTCGGATCAGCTTATCGTCGTATGCCTAACACCCCTGTGTATGAGCATGACATGAATGACCAATCCACAGGTTACTACTATAACCTGCCGACTACTATCTCTCCAGAACTTCAGGACCAGGTGAAAGCCAACAATTCTGCCGACCAGGCAAAGCTGATGAACCCGGTAGCTGTGGCAAACCTGGCAAAGAGCACCGACACCAGTTACAAGATTACACCGGAGTTCCAGTTGGTATATAATCTTCTCGGAACCACGGAAGGCAAGACACAGTTGAAATATGAAGGCAAGATAGTATTCGACATTGCCAACAATTATTCCGACTCTTTCCTCCCAAGTACGCTCAATGTCAACGACTGGACTAACGAATACAACAACAAGACAACCGCATACTCATACAAGAGTCTCGGCATTTCCACCACACATACCTTGACTTTCATCCCTCATTTCAGGAATGAAGATCACTCAATGATGATGATGCTCCGCGGACAATTAAACGATGGCAGCTCCAATAACCAGACTACCACCAAGTATCGTCAGCCTAATGGCATCAACAGTACTGGTACTGCCGGCGTGATAAGCGCTCTCTCAAGCGGTGCAGGTCAGTGGCGCAGCCTTTATCTGACATACTCTCTGCACTATGCTTACAAGAGCCGCTACATGTTCGACTTCTCTGTTCGTCGTGATGGAAGCACACAGTTCGGTAAAGACAAGCGATGGGGTAACTTCCCGGCACTTTCCCTCCGCTGGAACGTAAGCAAGGAACCTTGGTTCCAGGACAACGTGAAGTGGATGTCTATGCTCTCCATCCGTCCAGGTTGGGGTATCGTAGGAAAGCAGCCAGGGGCGGAATACCTCTACTTCTCTACATACAGCAATGGTAAGGGATACCTCGATTATGGTTCCACAAACCTTGACAACATACAGCTGAAGAACCTCAAATGGGAACAGAAGAAGACCTACAACCTCGGTTTCGACTTCGGTTTCTTCGATGAAAAGATCAACGGTAACCTTGAGATTTACAAGCAATATACCTCAGACCTGTTGATGAACAACGTCGCTATCCCTACATCTTCCGGCTTTGCTACACTCTCAAGAGCGAACGTAGGCAAGATGGAGAACACCGGATGGGAGTTCAACATCAACAGCAATGGACTCATCAAGTTCGGCAGACTCGGTCTTGACATCAACGTGACATTTGCCAACAACAAGAACGTAATCACCGAAATGGACGAGAGTTGTCTCAAACTCATGAACAAAGACTTCTCACGACGCAACGGTGATTACCAGACACGTGTGGAACTCAACAAGCCTTTCGGCAGCATATATGGCTTCAAGTACCTCGGCGTTTACCAATATACTGAATACACTGACGATGAAATCAAGGGCGTAAGCGGTCCTAACGCACCAGTAGTACGCGATGAGAACGGCAGAGTAATCAAGGACCAGAAAGGACATACCAAGCCTATGATGTTCTGCTACGGCACTGGAGCAGAGTATGAGTTCCAGGGTGGTGACGCCATGTATGAGGATGTGAACCATGATGGTAACATCAATGAGCTCGACATCGTATATCTCGGCTCTGCCCTTCCTAAGATAACCGGTGGATTCGGAATCAAGTTCCGCCTCGGACGTTGGTCACTCAACAACCAGTTCAACTTCCGTTATGGCAACAAGGTCATCAATGCCAACCGCATGAACCTTGAGAACATG
>JAXJBE010000049.1:0-6880 GCA_036303125.1 Bacteroidaceae bacterium | reverse complement strand
GTACTATTCCAATTCCCTGCTCAGGGCAACCATCACGCAAGCCGCAGAGTGCACTGTGCAGGAGAACGGCATATACCGCAGGTATTATCTAAGGCTCAAGGACGCAGGGAAGCCATATGGAGTCATACTGAACAACATCAAGAACAAACTGCTGCATCTCGTCTTCTCGCTTGTACGCAATGACACGGATTTTGATATGAATTATGAAACAACAAGAAGCAATACACACAATAATTTACAAAAAATGGCAACATGACTACATTTTCTTATGAATTTGTTTGGTTGTTTCCATAGGAAGCAGGGTTTGATACTCTGCTCGTTACATGCAACCAAAAGATAGGGTCAAAGACCCTACCCTGTAAATAGTCCTTTCAGGACTGGCCATCCGGGATGCACTTGGTTATCCAAGCCGCATCAACCGAAAAAATCCGCTGACCCGTTATCCAAGCCGCATCAACCGAAAATATCCGCTGACCCCAAAAACACGGGGAGCAAGGCCAAGCCTTGCTCCCCGTCAACTTTACTCATTTATCTTATGGTATATGTCGTGCGGCCTCATCTGGCAGGCATCTGCCGCAGCCACCTTTGACATATCTTAGTCAATCTGCTCATCAGCCTCATAGCCACCCATCTCACGGATAGCATTCTTCAGCATCGTATACTGCTGGAAGAGATGGTTGACAGGCTCCTCCTTCTGCGTATAGTCATGCATAGGAGCCTTGAGGAAGAAGCTGAGGAAACGCTGTATGCCAGACTTGCCCGCTCTCGCTGCGAGGTCAGAAAGCAAACAGAGGTCGAGCAGCAGAGGAGCAGCGAGGATGGAGTCGCGGCAGAGGAAGTTAATCTTAATCTGCATAGGATAGTTCATCCATCCGAAGATGTCGATATTGTCCCAGCCCTCCTTGTTGTCATTGCGCGGAGGATAGTAGTTGATACGCACCTTATGATAATACTGGTTGTCCTCATCATTGCCGTGCCCGTAGAGGTCAGGCTGAGTCTCTGGCTTGAGGATTGTCTCAAGAGTAGACAGCTTGCTCACCTCCTTGGTGCGGAAGTTGGCTGGCTCGTCAAGCACAAGTCCGTCCCTGTTGCCAAGAATGTTTGTTGAGAACCATCCGTTCAGTCCAAGGCAGCGAGTGCCGATGATTGGGGCGAAGCCTGACTTCACCAGCGTCTGGCCAGTCTTGAAGTCCTTGCCAGCGATTGGCATGCCAGTCTTCTCTGCCATCTCCCACATGGCCGGAATGTCGACTGTGGTGTTTGGAGCGCCCATGATAAACGGTGCGCCCTCTGCCAGGGCAGCGTATGCGTAGCACATGGAAGGCGCGATGTTCTTGGTGTCATTGGCCTTCATGGCCTCTTCGAGATGGGCAAGCGTGTCGTGTACCTTCATGTTTGGCTCCACATAAATCTCTGTAGATGCGGCCCATGCCACAACAATGCGAGAGCAATTATTTGCCGCCTTGAAGTCTCTGATGTCTTGGCGGAGAGCTTCTACCATCTCCCAGCGTGTGGCGCATTGCTTCACATTATCACCGTCCAGACGCTTTGCGAAGTTCTTGTCGAACGCAGCCTTGAAAGGAACTATCTTCTCCAGCTCGTCCTTCACAGGCAGGATGTCCTTCTCCTTCAGGACTTCAGCATACATCGCGCTCTGGAAAGCGTTGGCGGGATACACGTCCCATGCACCGAAGACAATGTCGTCCAACTTTGCCATCGGAACTATTTCAGAATAAGAGAGGTACTTCTTATCAGCACCTTTACCAACACGAATCTTGTCGTACTGAGTCATTGACCCTACAGGCTTCGCAAGTCCCTTGCGGGCCATCAGCACACCTGTCATGAATGTTGAAGTCACAGCACCGAGTCCGACGACCATGATGCCAAGCTTACCATCTGCAGGCTTTACATTTTGATTTGTCATTGTTCTATTAAAAGTTTGATTTTAAGTCTGTTTTCATGTTTGACAATTAGACCTTGCTCCGTATTATAAGGTTAACTATCTTTATGCAGCCATATAAAGCATTAACAAATTTGACGGCAAATTTACGTAAAAGAAGCCTAACAACCATAACCCACAACTCCCAATCTATGTCCTATCTGTCTTATTTAATAACATTTAACACAAATAGTGCCTTTCTTGCCCGTCCTGCACTCCATCTGACCGTTATCCATCATGGTTTGTCAAAAGACCTTCATCCACACTCTTTTAGTCACTTTTTCCAATTTCTCTAAAAAATATCGCACATTTTATTTTGTTCGTATCGCCCTTTTACTTAACTTTGCATGTATAATAAAATAAGAAGAGTCAATGAACAAGAGTGACAGCATCGTTATCATACCAACATATAACGAAAAAGAGAATATAGAGAAAATCATCAGAGCCATCTTCGCCCTTGAGAAATGCTTCCACATCCTCATCATCGATGACGGATCGCCCGACGGGACAGCCAGCATCGTCAAGCGACTCATGAAAGATGAGTTTCCCGACCGCCTCTTCATCATCGAGCGCAAAGGCAAGCTTGGACTCGGCACTGCATACATAGCCGGTTTCAAATGGGGGCTCGAGCACGACTATGAATACATCTTCGAGATGGACGCTGACTTCTCCCATGCGCCCAGCGACCTTCCGCGCCTCTACTCTGCATGTGCCGACGAAGGCTACGACCTCGCTATAGGCAGCAGATACATCTCAGGAGTCAACGTCGTCAACTGGCCCATAGGCCGTGTCCTCATGTCATATTTCGCCTCAATGTACGTCAGATTCGTCACTGGATTCAAAGTCCACGACACCACCGCCGGATTCAAATGCTACAAGCGGAGAGTGCTCAAGACAATAGACCTCGACTCCATCCGCTTCAAGGGCTATGCCTTCCAGATAGAAATGAAATACACCACACACAAGTGCGGGTTCAAAATCAAGGAAGTGCCCGTCATCTTCGTCAACCGCGTCGAAGGAGTATCCAAAATGAGCGGAGGCATATTCGGCGAAGCATTCTTCGGCGTCATAAGGCTCAGACTCGACGGGTGGTTCAAGAAATATCCCAAGCCCATAGACTAACTAACTCACCACAAAGACTAATACTCTCATGAAAACTATCATCCGCAATGCCATCATCGTCAACGAAGGACAGCAGTTCAACGGTTCTGTCATCATCGAAGACGAGATGATACAGCAAGTCATAAAAGGCGACGACTCCTCACAGGCCTACGACATCGAAATCGACGCCACAGGACTGTACCTCTTCCCTGGAGTCATCGATGACCATGTCCACTTCCGTGAGCCGGGACTAACGCACAAGGCCGACATAGCCAGTGAAAGCCGCACCGCTGCAGCTGGAGGCGTCACATCATACATGGATATGCCCAACACCATCCCGCAGACTACCACCATCGAGCACCTTGAAGAAAAGTTCCGCATAGCAGCCAACAACAGCCGAGTCAACTACTCCTTCTTCTTCGGGGCCACCAACAACAACACCGACACAGTCATGATACTCGACCGAGAGAGAGTGCCGGGCGTCAAGGTCTTCATGGGAAGCAGCACAGGAGACATGCTCGTAGACCAGCACGACACGCTCCACCGACTCTTCTCGCGCTCACCGCTCCTACTCATGGCGCACTGCGAAGACACCAACATCATACAGCACAACATCAACGAGTTCAGAAAGCGATATAAAGGGCAAAACGACTTTCCCGTGCGCTATCACTCACGCATACGGAGCGTGCAGGCATGCTATGCCTCATCGTCCCTCGCAGTCCAGATGGCACAAGACACGGGGGCAAGGCTGCACCTCGCACACATATCCACAGCCAAGGAACTCGAACTGCTCACTCCTGGCCCCGTCCAGGACAAAAAGATAACAGCCGAAGCCGTCATAGCGCACCTCATGTTCTGCACTGAAGACTATGACACACTCGGCACACTCATCAAGTGCAACCCTGCCATCAAAACATCAGAAGACAGAGCTGCACTGCGAGACGCACTCACCAACGGACTTATCGACGTCGTCGCCACAGACCATGCGCCGCACCTCCTCAACGAGAAACTCGGCGGGGCACTCAAAGCAGCTTCGGGCATGCCCATGATACAGTTCTCACTCGTATCCATGCTCGAACTTGCCGACAACGGGGTCATCCCCATCGAACGAATCCCCGAGCTCATGGCACACAACCCCGCCAGACTCTTCCGCATACACAAAAGAGGATTCATACGTCCAGGCTACTACGCTGACCTCGCGCTCGTCGACCCCAACTGCAACTGGCAAGTCAAAGAAGGGCGATACTACACAAAATGCGGGTGGACACCCATGGACGAACGATGCTTCAAGTGGAAAGTGCGCCGCACTATCATCAACGGCATCACAGCCTACTCCGACGGAGTCGTCGTTGACGGCATCAGAGGCCAAGAACTCAGATTCGAAATCTAAGAAAACCAGCCCCTATCCCCTCCATCCCGATGACACGCATCAACTACCGCCCCTGCGACCTCCTACCCTACATCAACTGGGCCTACTTCTACCACGCGTGGAGCACACCGCCAACTTCGCCCGAGGCCACACAGCTCAGAGACGATGCCACACGGCTCCTCCTGCGCTTCCAGCCATACATAACTGTACGCGCAGCAGTAGACATACTGCCAGCGCACAGCGAAGGCGATGACATCATCGTGCAGAAGACCGTCACTTGCCCATGCGGATGCACCCACACAACACCACAGCTCATCCGCCTGCCAATGCTTCGGCAGCAACACCCCGGACCAGACGGACACTGCCTCTGCCTCAGCGACTACATACGTCCTCTCACCCCACTCAAACAAGACCACATTGGCATCTTCGCCACATCAGTCCATCTTGACCCCAGGCAGCAACCGCCCGATGACGACTATAGCCGCATGCTACGCCAGACCACACTCGACAGACTGGCTGAAGCCGCGGCAGAACGCCTGCACCAACATGTGCGCACCCGCATCTGGGGCTATGCGCCACACGAACAACTCACCATACCCGAACTGCACCAGGAGAGGTTCCAAGGAATCAGGCCCGCCGTAGGCTATCCCTGCCTCCCGGACCTGTCCATCAACCGCATTCTCGACACTATCATCGACTTCAAAAGTATAGGAGTCACACTCACCAGTTCGGCAATGATGCAACCTCACGCATCCGTCAGCGGACTAATGATCAGCCTGCCGCAAGCTCGCTACTTCTCCATAGGCAACATAGACCACACTCAACTCCAAGACTACGCCCAAAGGCGCAACATGTCAACCGAAGAAATAAAACGATTCATCCAATGCTGCTAAGAATACTACTGCTCATCATCCTTCTCCTTACGCTCCCCGACGCATATATATATATAATGTATATAAAGCGCTGGACATCTCACCTGTGGCTGCGACTCACGTGGTTCATACCATCCATCGCCCTCGCCACAGCAGCAGCCATCATCATCAGCAGCAACGACATGACGCCACAGCACCAACCATGGGTCAGCATCTTCATGCTCATCTTCCTCACCGTCACAGTGCCAAAGACTCTCTTCGCCACTATAGACAGTGTGGGGCATCTCATCAACTGGGCAGTCACACACGGAGCCAAGACACACGAGGACAACGAAGGACTGTTCGTCCGCCTCATGCGCATCCTCGCCATGACAGCAGCCATATTCGCAGTCTGCCTCCTCCTCTTCGGCTACTTCTACGGACGGCACCACTACGTCATACACCGCAACACCATCTACTACCCCGACCTGCCACCCCACTTCGACGGATACCGCATAGCCCACTTCTCCGACCTCCATGTAGGCACCATGAAAGACGGCAACGAACAAGACCTGCGCACCATCGTGGACATCATCAACAGCCAACACTGCGACGCCATCATGTTCACAGGAGACATAGTAAACCACCAGAGCGCCGAACTTGACGGATTCAGACGAGACCTATGCCGGCTCAGCGCAACAGATGGAGTCTATGCCGTCATGGGCAACCACGACTACAGCATGTACATACACTACCCCGACTCAGCAGACAGAGCAGCCGACGTGGCCGAACTCCAACGGCGCATACGCAGCTACGGATGGCACCTCCTCCTCAACGAACACATCACACTCCGACGCGACAGCGACTCCATAGTCATAGCAGGCATTGAAAACCACGGATTGCCACCATTCCCGGCAAGAGGAGACCTGCCGCGCGCACTCGCCGGAGCGCACCCACAAAGTTTCACCATCCTCCTCAGCCACGACCCCACATCATGGCGGCGGCTCATCCTCCCGTCATCCCATGTACAGCTCACGCTCTCAGGACACACGCACGCAGGACAATTTCTCCTCTTCGGATGGTCGCCCGTGTCCCACGTCTACAGCGAATGGACAGGCCTACACCGCCAAGGCAACCAAGTCCTCAACATCAGCAACGGCATAGGAGCCGTCATGTTCCCCTTCCGCTTCGGAGCATGGCCCGAAATCAACGTCATCACCTTGCGCCGCTCCCCGAGACACTCCCCCCTAAGCAGACCTGATTCAATGCAGAGAAATCACACGCGCCCTGGAATGTACAGTCCGAAGACTCATCTTTCCCCCATGTACACTCCAATAAAAACAAAACGCTAATTTATAGAAAGCCCCATAAATCACAAGTATTCACGTTAATCATAAATCATGACATTCATCAACATCCTCTACAAGGTTTACTCCTTCCTCATCGCCCTCCCCATCTTCATCGTCATCACCATCTTCGTAGCCAGCAGCGTCATCATCGCAGGCTTCCTTGGCGACACCAACATCGTAGCCTACTACCTGCCCAAGTTCTGGTCGAAAAGCGCCTTCTGGCTCTTTCTCATCAAAGTAAAAGTCGAAGGCCGAGAGAACATCAATAAGC
>JAXJBE010000048.1:0-1602 GCA_036303125.1 Bacteroidaceae bacterium | reverse complement strand
GCGCTAAAGTGGCTAAATTCCGCACCATCGTACTGATTGCCGCTATCGGAGTGTTTGCTGGTGCATCTATGAGCAACGGCATGATGGACGTTGCACGTCACGGCATCATGACGCCGGAGTATTTCTCTTTCTATGACGTGATGTGCGTCTTCCTTGCCGTTATGGTGACAGATGTGCTTCTCCTTGATATTTTCAACACCCTCGGAATGCCGACTTCTACGACCGTAAGCATGGTCTTTGAGTTGCTCGGTGGCGCTTTTGCCATTGCTTTGATTAAGATAATAGGCGGCGCTACAAGTCCTGACGGAGTGGTACTGACCATGGGTGACCTGCTCAATACGGAGAAGGCATTGAGCGTTATCCTCGGTATCTTCCTCAGTGTGGCAATCGCTTTCGTGCTTGGTACGTTGGTGCAGTGGCTTGCCCGCATTATTTTCTCATTCACATATCGTGTCAATGGCACCTCTACTGACGTGCAGGGCAACCATGACGGACTGGTAAGCTCTTCGCTAAAGATTGGCATTTTCGCTGGTATTGCGGTGACAAGCATCATCTGGTTCCTGCTCATCAATGGTCTGAAGGGTTCCAGCATCATGACTCCAGAACTGAAAGAACTCATCAATGATAATACCTGGACTATCCTTGGAGGTGGCTTTGTGGTCTTCTCTGTGGTTATGACAGTGCTCAGTGCGCTGAAAGTTCCAGTGCTCAAATTCGTTGTACTCTTGGGTACATTCGCCCTTGCTATGGCTTTCGCAGGCAATGACTTGGTCAATTTCGTCGGAGTGCCATTGACAGGACTTGATGCTTACAATGACTTTATGGCAAATGGTGATGGCAATGTCCACACATTCATGATGGATTCGCTGATGGATACCGCCAAGACACCGATGAGATATCTCGTCCTTGCCGGCGTGGTAATGGTCCTCGCACTTGTATTCTCAAAGAAAGCACAGAATGTAGTCAAGACTTCTGTAGATCTCTCACGTCAGGATGAAGGCGATGAAATGTTCGGTTCGAGCGCAGTAGCAAGAGTATTGGTACGCAATACCCAGAAGACTGCCGCAGCAATTTCAGGCTTTATACCTAAGAAAATAGGCAGATGGGTGGACAGTCGCTTCAATACCGACTCCTCAGTGCTGGCTGACGGTGCCGCATTCGACCTTATCCGTGCAGCTGTCAACCTTGTTCTTGCTGGCTTGCTCGTGGCTATGGGCACAAGTATGAAGTTGCCTCTCTCTACCACTTACGTGACATTCATGGTGGCAATGGGTTCCAGCCTTGCTGACAGAGCATGGAGCAGAGAGAGCGCTGTATTCCGTATCACTGGCGTGCTGAGCGTCATCGGTGGATGGTTTATCACGGCAGGAGCCGCTTTCATCATCTGTTATCTTGTGACAAATGGTATGTATTTCGGTTCTTCAGTATTCATGATATGCGCTATTATCTTCGCTATTTTCCTCCTTATAAGAAGCAATATGAAATACACTCCTACCACTCAGGAGCCAGAAGAGGACGTTATCTTCAAGAAAATGCTTCGCTCTCAGGACAAGGCAGAGCGCTGGAGCTTGCTCAAGCAGCACGTGGATTACTGCAATAAGG
>JAXJBE010000047.1:0-2984 GCA_036303125.1 Bacteroidaceae bacterium | reverse complement strand
CAGCGAGAAAGGCAGCCTTGCCAAGATTGACGGCATGGATAACGGTGATGCCCTGCTCCTTACATTTCTCATCGAAAGCGAAAGAGGCTTCGTTGTCATGCAAGCTTGCATTCACCGCATACCGGATGCCCGACAAGTCGCCTGCATCCACATCTTCCATCGTCAGCGTATCCTTTTCTATGCGATAGATTTGAAATCTATCTTCCTGCCGAGGGCTTTTATGGAAGTCATGGCGCAAGGCACAGGAGGCTATCAAGCCTCCCATGTCTGTACCACTAATCAACAATTTTATTGGGTTCTTCATTTATAGAGAGAATTTTTGTTATTACACCATTACTGGATACCATTACTAAATGCTGCTGATAGCCAGATTACATTCTGTTCCTCTGGCTTTCTCCTGCACCTGTACCCTTATACTTGCTTCGTGTAGTGTTGAATTTATACCGTACAGTAAGCGACACTTTGCTTGTTGACAATCCAATTTTTCTGCTGCAAAAGTATAGTTTTATAGGAAAAAGCCTTTGACACAAAAGTGTATTTCTCAAGAGTGCGGCTTAAGAATTACACTTTTGTGTATGTGACATCATTCATATTTTAGCTTTTTTAGGCGTTATTTTAAAGAAAAATCGCCATAACCCTGTCAAAATGAAAATAATGAACTATCTTTGCATTGGGCATTATGCTGTAAAGCTCAAGCAATGAAAGCACCTTTGCAGCAGGCCTTTATAACTGAAAGCAACAACCTAAAAAAACGACACTATGCCAAAAACTCTTTAC
This sequence comes from Bacteroidaceae bacterium, assembly GCA_036303125.1. GTDB lineage: Bacteria > Bacteroidota > Bacteroidia > Bacteroidales > Bacteroidaceae > Minthosoma. Next base: position 2,207 of record JAXJBE010000047.1, on the reverse strand, counting down.
ATTGTAACATTTCTCATCTTAGCTTTTTGCGCCGCATGCGACAACCCATACAGCCCAGACAGCGACGATGGAGGTACAGGCACGACAACAGGCACGACAAAGAAAGACTGCAACGTAACGTTGCGCGTGGCCAACCTGGAACAAGTAGACTACAACGAGGCCTCTAACAACGAAGCCTCTGGCAACGAGGCCTCCACCAAAGACGGCATCTATCGTTCTGCAAGCGAGAGAACACCTGTGGGCGAAGTGTGTACACGTCTTTCATTCGCCGTTTACGACATAAACGACGATGGAAGTTATACCAAGGTTGGCGAGGTATCACAAACCAACAGCGACAACGCCTTCGGTACCGCCGACCTGTCTGTCACGACAGGCACACATCTGTTAGTGGTCATAGCCCACAACGGCACGGCCAAACCCACCATGACCAATCCTGAGAAAATAACCTTTCCCAGCAACAAGACCACCGACACCTTCTTCTGCACGCAGCAGTTTAGCGTGAGCGATGGTGGCACCACAAACCTTAACCTCAACTTGAAACGCGCCGTTGCCAAGGTGTGCTTCTCACCCGATGACAAGACGCCATCGAAGGTAACAAAGATGAGATTCTATTATACAGGCGGCAGCAGCACGTTCAATGCTGTAAGCGGCTATGGTTGCGTCAACTCAAAGCAGACCGAAGACCGCCCAGTTATAGCATCCGCGCACGAAGGATCGTCAACCTACTCTATCTACACCTTTCCGCGCAGCGACAGCAACAGCATAAACTTAGATGTGACAGCCATGGACAACAACGACACAAAGTTGTATTATCGCAAATTCAGCGACATTCCCATCACTCTCAACTACATCACACGTTGTCACGGCAACTTCTTTGGCGAGGATCCCAGCGGCGGTCGCGTCGCTCCCGACGTCACTATCGACACTCGTTGGAGCTCAGAACTCGATTACACGTTTGACAGCCCATCGACAAATATTGAGACTGAATAGTTGCAAAATAATGCACGAAAAGCCCCTTTTTGCGATATTCGCAACAGCTTTTCATGTTCAAAAGCTCCCAAACAGACATTTTATAACGCAGAAGAACGAACAAGAGTGTTTGTAAAATCATACAGAAAACCAGTTTAAGATGGTTGTCAGGCCATCAAATTGACCCATATAAGCCTCTCGCACATGTTGTGAGAGGCTTTTTTAGGCCTTTTAGAGAAAATTCCACCTTCTACTGTCTAACCGTCAAAACTTGCTAAGCATCTGATTATAAGCTTTTTAGATTATACAAAACCAATAAATCTTCCAATATTCCAAATCTTCCAATTAAATTTTTACGCATGACAAAAACCATCCTTATATATATAACTACTTAATAATCAATTAATTATATAGTCTATATAAAGAAGGTTTGCATGAACATACCCATTTTTGGAATTGGAAGAACTGGAATACTGGAAGATTTGGAAGTTATCAATAAATAAGAAAAAAGGTTCTCCTTCTACGAGGCCACGAATCCACAGCATGATAGCATGAGGATCCTTCTACGAGGCCACGAAGCCAAAGCATGATAGCATGAGAATCTTGCTAAAAGGCCGAAGAAGCCAAAGCCTCAAGGCAATTTTGAATTCTCCACAACCCCATGGAATCAAGTCAAACACGGCCTGGCAATCTAAACTGCATGGTTTGGCTCCATAAGTACCGCAGTTACGTCGCTTAGGAGCCATGGTTAGTGAGAGCAATTGATGTGAATCTTAAAAGCGTTATAGCTCCACGCTATCGATACGCAGTTTCAGCGTTCCCGCAGGCACTCGCACCTCAACCTCATCGCCCGCTTTCTTTCCGAGAAGAGCGTTTGCGATGGGCGACTTTATTGATATTTTCCCCTCTCTCAGGTTTGCTTCGTGTGGGCTCACAACGGTATAGGTCATGTGTGCGTTGTTAGCCACATTGGTTAGCCCAATCTTGCTCAGCAACCCCACGGTGTCCTCCTTAAGACGCGATTTGTCTATGACGCGCGCGTTTTCAAGCACCTTCTGCTTGAATCTTATTCTTCCGAGCAGTCTTCCTTGCTCACGTTTTGCAGCATGATACTCAAAGTTCTCGCTCAAGTCGCCCTTGTCGCGTGCTTCAGCAATAGCCTCACGCACACGCGGCAGCTCCACGAGTTCCATCTCACGCAGCTCGGCCACAATCTTGTCGTAGCCTTCTTGTGACAT
>JAXJBE010000046.1:0-17550 GCA_036303125.1 Bacteroidaceae bacterium | reverse complement strand
GAGCGAGCGGATCTACATCCAGTCGGCGTGGCGTATGCCCGATGCAGAAAAGATGGAACAGGAGAAACGGTCGCTGCGTCTCGTAGATGACTCTTTCCGTAAACTGCTGATCGTGGGAGAACATACCAAGCAGTGGAGCGACGAAAACGGCATACAGATAATGAGTATATATGATTTCCTGCTTGACTGGTCAAGTACGGAGAAACACTGATAAAAGAAAAACATGCGCATAAAATATGCGTTGATACAGATATGATTAAGGGAGAGCCTATCCATCACGGATAAGCCCAATAGGTTAATTGCTTGCCACTGCCAGCAATTAACCTATCACACCATGCATAATATGACTAAAGATAGTACAATATTGATTATTTTCTCACCAAACATTTTGATTGTAACACTATTATTTGTAAATTTGTGCCGCAAAATCGAGGCAATATAAGGCAGAGGGCACCTGCATCAGCAGTGAAGGCTTCACCTTATTCTGCCACAAAGAATACACTATCAAACCATCTTTCAAACCATCCCCCACATTATGGCTACACCACACATATCAGCAGAAAAGGGAGACTTCGCCAAAACTGTACTAATGCCAGGCGACCCCCTCAGGGCAAAGTACATAGCAGAAAACTTTCTCGCCCAACCGCGCCTTGTCACCTCCGTACGCAATGTGCTCGGCTACACTGGCACATACAAGGGGACAGAGGTGTCAGTCATGGCCAGCGGCATGGGCATGCCCAGCATTGGCATCTATTCGTATGAGCTGTACAAGTTCTACGGAGTGGAGAACATCATACGCATTGGTTCGGCTGGCAGCTACCGCGACTGGCTGAAGGTCATGGATGTGACCTTAGCCCGCACAGCCGTCAGCGAAAGTTCGTTCGCCAAGGTACAGGGAGGATGCGCAGACACAGCCATAACTCCAAGCCCCGAACTATATGACCTCATCATGGCCACAGCCAAAGACCTCGGCACAGAGTGCAAACCCAGTGTTGTCCACTCCAGCGATGTCTTCTACCGCGAACCTTCTCAAGGCACATGGCAGGAGATAGCTGAACGCACAGGCACTGACTGCGTGGAGATGGAGAGTTTCGCACTCTTTCACAATGCCAATGTTCTCGGCAAACGCGCTGCATGCCTGCTCACCATCAGCGACTCTTTCGTCAACCACGAGGAGCTCAGTTCCGAACAACGCCAGAACTCTTTCACACAGATGATGACCCTTGCGCTCGAAACAGCAAGGAAGCTATAAATACCATAGAATATTTTAATAAACAACTACTAACTACACATAACCACTATGAACAAAAAGCTACTAACAAGTTTCGTTCTCTCTACCATGACCTTGGCAGCAACAGCCCAGGAAGATGTCACAGAGAAGTACATCAAAAATCCCGACTTTGAAGTCAACTATCTCACCTACTGGACTAACCAGAACATGCAGATGCAAAACAACACTTCTTTTGAGAAGCACTGCGCAGTCTATGTCGAGAAATGGGTAAGCAAAGGCTCAAACGTTGGCACAGGTTCCATCACACAGAAACTCGCCCGTCTGCCTCAAGGCAAGTACACCCTTAAGGCCACGGCGCAAAACATCCAACAGGGTTCACCCTCTACCGCCCAGAAAGGTGCAGTTGTCTTTGCTGGAGACGCAGAGACCACTGTGACCACATCTGGCGAATACTCAGTCGATTTCACTCACCTCCACGGCGACATCACCATAGGCTTCCGTCTCAAAAACGCTACAGGCAACTATGCCTGCGTGGATAACTTCCAGCTCTTCCGCAACGGCGATGCCTATGAGGGAGCGCAAGCCGACGATGATGCCCTCTATGCCAAGGAGATTGATGAGCTAAAGACGCTATACGCCGAAGCCTCAGGAGCAACACCCGACGTGACCACAAGCGACTATATAGCCATTGGAGCGACCTTCGCCCTTGGCCGCTCCACCATCAAGAACAACGGAGCCATCATCGCAGAACGCGGCTATTGTTTCTCTGAGACAAACCCTGAGCCTACAGTCTTCGATGAGGTATCGACCCACTATTGGTCACACGAAGGATATATATATGTCATCGAGCCCCTCAATCCACAGACCTTCTACTGGGTGCGCCCATACGTCATCACCAAAGACAATGTGGTGGCCTATGGCGAACCAAAGTACATAGCCACCCTGCCTAAACCTTCATGCACATGGACATACGGCTACGAGGGTGACGACGAACAGAACGCACGCATTGTGCAAGCTGTCAGCAACGGCATACAGAACTACAACGACTGCTCTGCCATCAAGGGCTTCAACCTCGGAGCACACTACAGCTACGGCGCAGGCGCAGGAGGCGGCACTGCAGACTGCTCATACGGTGGATATATGCGCATCAGCCAAAACGGCACATACCAAAGGACTGGCACCGTGCAGCACGAGTTCGCTCACGGCGTGGGCGTAGGCACACGCAAAGCTGCATGGGGCTATGCAGAGGTTGGGGCTTACGACTATTCTGAACTCCACAGCTGGGAGTGGTTTGGACGCAGAGCTAACGATTTGGTTCGTTTCATAGAGAACTCCGAAGAAGTACAAGTAGTAGGAGACGGAACTCACTCTTGGGCGCAAAACACTAATGACCGCACAAACAAACTCATCAACTACGGCATCAACGGCGCACAAGAAGACGACAATTCCCAAATACTCTATCGCTGCAACGCCATGATGATTGAGGCCATGTGTGAGGACGGCCTCAACCCAACCAACAGCTACAATGTAGGCATACCAGCCTACACATACATGTACAACCCAGAGAAGAAGTACTATCTCATGTGCAAAGACAAGGAGCGCGGTCTCGGCGAAGGTCTTCTCTACATGAGAGGCAGCACACAGGCTGGATGGAACTACTTCCTCACTCGGGAAGAGGTCAGCGACTCGGCTGCATGGTACATAGAGTATGTGCCTGCTCAGGGATACTACACATTCAAGAACGCAGAGAGCGGCAAGTACCTCACCCACTCCGCAAGTGCCTCTTACGTCGGTCTGAGAACCACATCCAAACCTGGTGCTACAGAGTATTTCCAACTCATGCCCGACCGCAAGGACATCACCATCGGCACTCCAGAGACACAGATAACGACTCACGGATACTGGCTGACATGGAACAGCGGCGGCAACAAGGCCGCAGGAGCTAAGGCTTTCGGCAAGATTACGGGCTACGGCACTATAGAGCAGGCCAGCCTCAACTTCAGCAATTCAGCCGATGCCCAGCAGTGGATTATCATCAGCGAGGACGAGCTTGAGGCATACAAGGCAGCCGCCGTAGCTACTGGCATTGGCAGCATACAAGCAGGAGAGAGCACTCTGGACGGCACTAAGACCGTCACAGGCATCTACACTGTAGACGGCATACGCCTCCAGAAGACGACCAAAGGCATGAACATCATCAGGTATAGTGACGGTTCAAGCAAAGTCATCCGCGTGAAATAAGCAAATAAGCGGAAGGAATGTCGCAGACGATTATTGTGGCTTCCTATATACACATGAGAATCGTCAAGATAAAAAGACATCTCACAACAACTAATATTGCATCAAATGAAGAAACTACTCATATCACTGATGGCATGCACACTCCTGTGCGTGCCATCTTTCTGCAAGACGAAGAACAAAACAAAGGCAGACTTGTGGCCTGACGGCACCACCATCTCAGAATGGTTCAGGCAAAACGATGAAGTAGACCTCACCAGACTGGGTCGTCAATACAGAGTCACAGACTATGGCGTCGTCAACGATGGACTGCTACATACGAAAGAGCTGCAGGCTCTCATTGACAAAGCGGCAGAAGATGGCGGCGGCGTCATCGTAGTGCCCGAAGGCACATACATGACGGGAGCAATCTTTTTCAAGCAGGGTGTGCACCTCCATATCATGGACGGCGGTGTCCTCATGGGCAGCAACAACCCAAGCGACTACCCCATCCTCAAGACACGAATCGAGGGAGAGACCTGCCTTTACTACTCAGCCCTCATCAACGCTGATGGACTCGACGGATTCACCATCACAGGTCGAGGAACTATCGACGGCAACGGCTTCACCTATTGGAAACACTTCTGGGAACGCAGAAGCTGGAATCCACGCTGCACCAACAAGGACGAACAACGGCCAAGACTGATTTATGTGTCTAATTCAAAAAATGTGCAGATAGACGGAGTGAGGCTGCAAAACTCGGCTTTCTGGACCACACATATTTATAATAGCGAGAACGTCAAACTGCTCCGCCTGCACATCACCTCGCCAGCCCAGCCTGTCAAGGCACCGAGCACAGACGCCATCGACCTTGATGTAGTCAAAAACGTCATCATCAAGCACTGCTACATGAGCGTGAATGATGATGCCGTGGCCATCAAGGGGGGCAAGGGACCGTATGCCGACTTCTGGAAGACAGACTACCCAGACATAGACATAAACAAGTATCCCGAAATGGAAGGTGACGGAGCTAACTCCAACATCATCATCGAGGACTGCGAATATGGCTTCTGCCACGGATGCCTCACCCTTGGCAGCGAATCTGTGCACGACCGCAACATCATCCTGCGCCGCATCAAGGTAAACAAGACCAATAATCTTCTCTGGCTGAAAATGCGCCCTGACACTCCTCAACTCTACGAATACGTGACAGTAGAGGACATTGTAGGCAACGGCAAGAATTTCATACTTGTGGCTCCATGGACACAGTTTTATGATCTGAAGGGAAGGGAAAGTATCCCGATGTCCTATTCCGACCATATCTCAATGAGAAATATCGAGTTTGAGTGTGACATTTTCTTCAACGTGAAGCAACAGGAGGACCAATATCATCTGAGCAACTTCACATTCGAAAATCTGACAATAAAGGCTCGCAACATAGAATTATTCAAGAGTTATGTGGAAAATTTCACATTGGTGAACATCAATGCCGAAAAAAAATAATATCTTTGCATGTTTTTTCATACAACATTCACTCACAAGCTTATTACAATAACTAATTTGACCACAGTAAAACATTTATGGAATGGTTGATAAATCTGTTCACGACAGGGGGTGGAGTGGCTCATACGGTCATACTCTACGCTCTGGTCATCTCACTTGGTGTCTTCCTGGGCAACAAGATAAAGATTGGTGGCATCTCGCTGGGTGTCACATGGATTCTCTTCGTTGGCATCCTGGCAGGCGACCTGCTGATGAGAGGCGACATTAAAGAGAACACAGACGTAATAAACTTTATCCAGGACTTCGGGCTCATCCTCTTCGTCTTCAGCATCGGACTGCAAGTGGGACCATCCTTCTTCACCTCGCTCAAACAGGGCGGACTGAAGGCTAACGGCATAGCAGCTGGCATCGTTGCGCTCAACATCACCGTGATGCTCATCCTCTACTACAGCCTGCGCAACTTCATCCCAGCCATTGACAATCTGCCGATGATGGTGGGCACGCTCTGCGGTGCTGTGACCAACACCCCTGGCCTCGGTGCCGCCAATGCGGCACTCGATCAAATCAACCAAGTTCATCCATTCCCTCATGGAGTGCCAGTCATCGCCAACGGCTATGCCTGCGCCTACCCTCTCGCTGTTGTCGGCATCATCTGCAGCATCATACTCATCCGCATCATCTTCAAGGTGAACTTCAAAAAGGAGGAGGAACATTTCAACAAGAAGAACAATAAGGAAGCCGTCAAGCCTCACCTCATGACCGTAAAGGTGTTCAACCCCGCCATCTCAGGCAAGTCCATCCTACAAGTCAGAGGTTTCATCGGGCGAGACTTCGTCTGCTCACGCATGCTCCATCAGGGACATGTCGTAGTGCCCAACAAGGAGACTCTGCTCAACGTGGACGACAAACTCTATATCGTCTGCGCAGAAGAGGACGCTGCTGCCATAGTAGCCTTCATCGGTCCAGAGGTCAAAGTCGAATGGGACGAGCAAGATGTGCCTATGGCTTCAAAGAAACTGACCGTCACTAAGGACAACATCAACGGCAAGGCCCTCGGCAGCCTGCACCCAAGTTCGATGTATGGCGTCAATGTCACTCGCCTCTACCGTTCAGGCATCGAGCTGTTTGCCAGTCCAAGCGTCATCCTTCAGGTGGGTGACATACTGACCACCGTAGGTCCAGAGGACGCAGTCGACCGCTTTGCCAACAAGATTGGCGACAAGAAGCAGCAGCTCGACAAGCCCAACCTCCTCACCCTCTTCGTGGGCATACTCGTCGGCATCATCTTCGGCATGTTGCCAATAGAAATACCAGGCATGTCCATGCCTGTAAAATTGGGGCTTGCAGGAGGTCCGCTCATCATTGCCATCCTCCTCGGATGCTTCGGCTACAAGCTCAAGCTCGTGGCCTACACGACAAACTCGGCCTCGTTGATGATTCGAGACATTGGCCTCGTGCTCTTCCTTGCCAGCGTGGGCATCAAGGCGGGCGGCAACTTCGTGGACACTGTGATGAACGGCGGCATACACTATGTATGGACAGGATTCATCATAACCGTAGTGCCTCTACTCACGATGGGCATCTTCGCAAGAGTGAAATGGAACATGAACTACTTCCTCCTCATGGGTATCATCAGCGGCGCCACTACCGACCCGCCAGCACTGGCGTTCAGCACATCCAACGCAAACAACGGCATCCCATCTGTAGGTTACTCCACAGTTTACCCTCTCTCGATGTTCCTGCGCATCATCACAGCTCAGGTCATTATCCTGCTGCTCTGCAGTTAGACATTTATCCACGGGGGCTTACCTGTCACCCATTCACACTACACTATGCATTTAGAAATCACACATACTTTAGAAACTCTGATGCAGTCAACAGACTTACCCCTGTTGGCTGCATTTGTGCTTGGTTTGCTTGTGGCTCTCAATCCATGCCAGTTGGCCATCAGCATCTCTGCACTAACATACGAATACCGCAGCGGCAAGGGACTACTCGACGGACTGACATACGCCCTCGGACGCACTGTGACATACACGGTCTTAGGATGGGTAACCATGTGCCTTATAGGTGGCGGCAAAAACATCTCAGGTCTGCAGAACATATTGTCAATGGCTGAGGTGGCTGTGCCATACATACTGATAGTCCTCGCCATCTACCTGTTCTATAGATGTTTTCATCATCACCACCACAGCGACTCATGCCACAACAGTGGCACTATCATCAAACGCAACGGTCCTCTCGGTTCGCTCGTCCTCGGCATGTCACTGGCACTGGCTTTCTGTCCTGAGAGCGCCATTTTCTACTTTGGCATGATGATACCACTGAGCGTGACAAGCCACATGGGTGCGCTCATCCCCCTTGTCTTCGCCATCTCTGCCAGCCTGCCAGTCATAATCATCGCATGGCTCATGAAGAAGGCTATCAATGGAGCGGAGAAAATCAGCAAGGGGTTCGAACATTTCCAGCAGTGGCTTAATGCCGCAGCTGGCACCATCTTCATCATCATCGCCCTGTTTCTCCTATTTCATGAGGACTGACAGCAATAGACAAAGAAGAGGTGAACACGGTTGAGAAGCTAAGGGTATATGTCCAAACTCCAGCCGTTATCGACAAAAAATAGCCGCTTTGCATCATTTACCAAAAGAAAGATTGCAGATGTGACATAATAGTGCTATCTTCGCACATCATTCGATGATAGAAGACAGACACGGCTGACAGTTCGAATGCCCATACCTACAAAAAAATAGAAGGAGGACATAAACCATGACAGAGCAAGATAAACCAGACATAAGAGAAGAATATAACGGGCAGAGCGCCTCACAGCTGGCTCATGAGGTGCTTCGCCTGCTGCTTGTGCTGCTGTGGCGCATAATACAGTGGTGCATAAGGAAGTTGTGCAAAGGACTGCTGTGGTGCATCAACACAACGGAAAGGGGATGGAACAGACTCAGCCTCTGGTGGCACGACAACGACACACAGGCTAAGGTGGCCAAACTAAAGGCAGGATGCCGCAACGGCTTGAAACGTGCAGGCAAATACTCGCTGATAGGAGCCAAAGCCGCCATGAGAGGCCTCGCCACCGCTCTCGTATTCGCTGGCAAGTGGAGTCTGATAGCTCTTAAGGCAGCTGGAAGAAGTGTCGTGAGAGGGGTGAAAGCCACTATAAAGGGCATGCTACACCTACGCGCCACTACCAAGCGACTCTACCGTCTCAGCCAAGTAGGCATGAGAAACATGAAGGCTTGGATAAAACGCTGCGGACGGCAAGCACGACTAAACAAACTCAGACGCCAAAGAGCCTACCGGCAATTTAAGGAAAACGGAGGCATGAGGGGTGTCCTGCTCAACACATCCAACAGCATAAAGAACGGCATATCAATATTCATGGAAGAAGATCAAGAAGAAGCTGGAGAGGATGCGGTGACAGAGGATGACCTCATCGAAGAGTCTTTAGAAAAGGGTGCCAACGAGGGCAACAAACCTATGAAAATAGGCAAGAGCATCTTCTCTCATGCCAAGCAATTCGTTGACCCTGAATGACACGAACGAGGCCAATTAAAGGGGCTTCAAGATGAAATAAGATAAAAATGAACCCTCAAAACAAAAAAAAAAACAGCAAAGAGACTCACGAATCAAAAAAAAGTATTACTTTTGCCACAAACTACGGAGAAGGCTCATGTGTAAATAAAAAAACAACCATTCGCCATGTCCTAAACCTCCTACCACACCTTAATAGATAATAACTAAAAAATAAATATAATCTATGGAAGTTAAAAAATCGCAGAAAGCAGATCTCGAAAAAGAGAAAGGCACTGGTTTGCTCATCGGATACATAGTTGCCCTGTCTGCTATGTTCGCATGCTTCGAGTACACCACTCGTACGTACGAGGAAACAGACGTAGTGTATGCCACTACTTCATTCGTGTCAGAGGAAGAGGTTATCCCAATCACACAGCCAATATTCACGGCTGCACCACCTCCACCAGCTGAGGCACCTCAGGTAGCAGAAATCCTTGAAATTGTAGACAACGAGACAGAAATCGTTGAAGAGAAAATCGAGACTTCAGAGTCAACAGACCAAGCCATCTCTGGTCCAACAGCCCCTACGGGTCCTGTCATGGTCGGTCCTCCTGCTCCAGTGCAGGAAGGCAATGACGAGGGTCAGATTTTCGAGGTGGTAGAGCAGAACCCTTCATTCCCCGGCGGCGAGAAAGCTCTTATGGATTACCTCTATAAGAACATCAAGTATCCTTCTGTAGCTCAAGACAACGGAATCCAGGGACGTGTCCTCATCCAATTTGTCGTAAACAAAGACGGTTCCATCGTAGACCCTAAGGTGCTCCGCTCAGTAGACCCATCTCTCGACAAGGAAACTATGCGTGTCGTTACAGCCATGCCTAAATGGACACCAGGAAAGCAGCGCGGCAAACCTGTACGTGTACGCTTCACTCTCCCTGTGACATTCAGACTCAACTAATACAATAACAAGTTGACCAAGACAAAGAAAACAAAAGTGCCGCACACGGACAGATGTGCGGCACTTTTTGTTGAGACACAAATCCCACCCACTCTTCCAATGCACCAGCATGTAATAAAGTGGGTGTTTACTCCATTTAACAACCACACCATATAAACTCTCACCCATGTACACTTTAGACCAAATCACAGACAAAGTCAACCTCGCTATCAGTGAGATTGAATACAACAAAGAACCTCACAACCTCTACGACCCAATCCGATACATACTCTCCATCGGCGGCAAACGCATCAGACCCGCACTGATGCTCATGGGCTACAATCTATACAAGGAAGACATAGACTCCATCATGATGAACGCTATCGCCCTGGAAACTTACCACAACTTCACCCTTCTCCACGATGACCTCATGGACAAGAGCGACATGAGACGCGGTAATCCGACCGTCCACAAGAAATGGGATGAGAACACAGCCATCCTCTCAGGCGACACCATGCTCATCATGGCTTATAAGCTCTTCAACCAGGGCATGTCCAACCCTATTGCGACAAATGCCTTCATCGAGGCGACAGAGGGTGTATGCGAAGGGCAGCAGTATGACATCGATTTTGAGAAGAGATGCGATGTGCAGGAGGAAGAATATATGGAGATGATACGGATGAAGACCTCTCTCCTGCTTGGCTATGCACTCAAGATTGGCGCCATACTCGGTGGAGCTGACGAGGAGGACATACATAATCTCTACACCTTTGGTGAAAAGATGGGACTGGCATACCAGCTTCAAGACGATTGGCTCGATGTCTACGGTGACACAAAGCACTTTCAGAAAAAGTTGGGCGCAGACATTGTGGACAACAAGAAGACCATGCTGATGATAACCGCTTATAAGTTGGCCAACGACGAGCAGAAAAAGGAGTTGGACAAATGGATTCACTCCTCTGATTTCAATCCAGAAGAGAAGATTGCAGCAGTTACACATATATATAATATATTAGACGTACCCAGACTCATCCAGAACATGATCGAGGAACAGTTTGCCATCTCGCTCCAAAGCCTTGACAAGATAAAGGTTGCAGAGGAGAAAAAGACTGAGCTGAAACGGTTTGCATTGAAACTGATGGGCAGAAAGTATTGACACAATGATAGACACTCACTCACATATCGATGGTCCCGAATTCGCCGAGGACCTTGAAGAGACCATCAACCGAGCCAAGGCTGCAGGCGTAGAGAAAATATTCGTCCCCGGCATCTGCTGGGCAGACACTCCTCATCTGCTTGATATATGCAATAAGCATGCAGGCTACCTATTCCCGATGATTGGGCTTCATCCTGAAAATATCATGGATGAGGATTACCACATAGTCTTGGAGGAGATGGAGAAACTTATCGCCAAATCTGTTGCTGAGACCGCAGCTGAAACATCTGCGGAATCCCAAACATGTCCAACCTCAATGATGACAAACAGATCTGAGCTATCCTGCAATCAGTCCATAAAAGTCCCAATAATAGGTATCGGCGAAGTCGGACTGGACCTGTACTGGGACGACACTCACAAAACAGAGCAAATGGAGGTGTTGGAAACGCAACTACGGTGGGCAGAGAAATACAACCTGCCCCTGATGATACACTCACGCAATGCGCATGCAGAACTGATGGATATCATGGAGCGTCACAGAGAAAGCAACCTCACAGGGGTATTCCACTGCTTCACGGGTACAGCAGATGAAGCGCGAGACCTGCTCTCCTTCCCAGGCTTCATGCTCGGCATAGGAGGCGTGCTCACCTTCAAGAAGTCAACGCTTAGAGACACGGTCAAGGAAGCCGTTCCACTCTCAAGAATTGTCCTCGAAACAGACTCGCCCTACATGGCTCCAGTGCCAAATAGGGGCAAAAGAAACGAAAGCGCATACGTGAAAAATGTAGCTGAAATGCTGGCTGGGCTTTTCGACACCGATTTAAGCACTATTGTTCATCAAACCACTGAAAATGCCCTCAATCTATTCCCCAAAGCTACTTTTTTCACTAAAAAATAAAAGTTTCCTCACTTTTACTTCATTTAGTAAGAAAAAAATCGTTATTTTTGTGTCGGATTATTGAGAAGGTGGCTTCTACAGTCCGTTGTTTCACCCTTGAAACAGGTAGTGAAACAAGGACAAAGCCTATCAATATCCTACCGCTTTATCAAACCAAGGAGAGATGCTCGAGTGGCTGAAGAGGCACGCCTGGAAAGCGTGTAAACGTCAAAAGCGTTTCGGGGGTTCGAATCCCCCTCTCTCCGCTTCTGGTTAAGAGCGGCAACATATAAGAAAAGCTCAAAAGATAACCTGTACAACCAATCACAACAAAACGAACTAATCCGACTTGACAAATGCCATCGAAAGCGACTATTCGATGGACATAAGGAAAGAGGGCTATACCTCTCCCTTTGCCAATATGCAAATCCAGCAGAACAAATATAAAATAAATAATTTATTAATCTTAAAATTTTCAACACAATGAAAAAAGTATTTGCAATCATTGCATTGATGGGTGTGTTTACATTCGGTATGACACAGTCAGTTTCAGCTCAGGACGAGACAGCAGACTCAGCTGCAACTGAGCAGGTGGATTCAGCAGCCGTTGACTCAGTTGCAGAACCAATGGAAGAAGAGGCAGAAGTTACAGAAGCTGAGCCAATCGAGACTGGCATGTACAAGACTATCAAGACTAAGTTCATCGAGGGTGACGCAGGCTTCATGTCTATCGTTGCTATCGCTCTCGTTCTCGGCCTTGCATTCTGCATCGAGCGTATCATTTATCTCGCACTCTCAAAGATTGACACAGTGAAGTTCATCTCTGAAATCGAAGATGCTGTCAACAAGGGCAACATCGAAGGCGCAAAGGCTATCGCACGCGACACTCGCGGTCCTATCGCCTCTATCTACTATCAGGGACTCCTCCGTCTCAACGACGGTGCGGACGCTGTCGAGAAGTCTGTCGTAGCTTACGGCGCAGTGCAGGCTTCTAAGCTTGAGAGCGGTTGCTCATGGATCACACTCTTCATCGGTATGGCTCCATCTCTCGGATTCCTCGGTACTGTGATCGGTATGGTGCAGGCATTCGATGACATCCAGGCAGCAGGTGACATTTCTCCAACAGTCGTTGCCGGCGGTATGAAGGTGGCCCTCCTTACTACCATCTTCGGTATCGTAGTAGCACTTATCCTTCAGGTATTCTTCAACTACATCCTCGCTGAGATTGAAGGACTCACAGCAAAGATGGAAGACTCTACAATTTCTCTCCTTGACATCGTTGCTAAGCACTGCAACAAAAAGTAATTAGAGGACTTGTAAATCAGTCATCAACTAATTATTCATAATTAAAAGGAGAAAATTAAAATGGCAAATATTCAATCAGCAAGCGCACAGGATAAGGTCGAAAAGATTTCAAAGATTATTCTTTGGACTCTCATTGGACTTACTATCCTCGTTGTAGCTCTCTTCGCAGGCATCGGCTACGATACACCATACGAGGAGAAACCTACTATCGTTAACCCACAGCTCACAGACCTTCTGATTTGCTGGACATACTTCCTGATTGCCGCAGCGGCTGTTATTGCCGTAGGTGCTATTATCTACGGATTCGTCAGCGGTGGCAACAAGTCAAGAAACGAGGACAAAGGATTCCTCAACAAGACAGGCCTTGTAGCATGGGGCACATTCATCGTGTCTATCATTGTCGGCATTGTTCTCGGTGTTGCTAACAGCTCAGAAGTAATGATTATCAACGGTAAAGACTGGAATGATCCAACTGACATCATCTTGACAGATGCTTCAATGGTATCAATCATCGTACTGACTATAGTAACTGTAATCGTTACTGCATTCAGCATGATAACAAGCAAGAAATAATCAATAAACACTTAACTCAGAGCAAACTATGGGAAAGAAAAGAAAAATGCCGGGACTGAACACCAGTTCAACAGCCGACATCTCATTCATGTTGCTCATCTTCTTCCTTGTCACTACCTCTATGGACACAGACCAAGGTCTCGGACGTACCCTGCCTAAGCCACCAGAGGATGACCAGCTTAATAACGAAATCAAGGTGAAGGAACGTAACATCCTCAACATCCGTATCAACAAAGACAACTACGTGATGATTGGCGAAGACTACGCAACTCTTGATGACGTGAAGGAGAGAGCTAAAGAGTTTATTAAGAATGAAAACGACAGTCCTAACCTGCCAGAACGCAAGCCAAAGAAAATCAAGGAACTCGGCAAGACAATGATGGTGACTGAAAACCACGTTATCTCCGTCCAGACAGACCGCGGCACAGACTACGGAGTATACTTCGCAGTACAAGACGCTCTCGTGGCAGCATACAACGAACTTCGCGATGAAATCTCCAAGCAGGAATTTGGATTCAAATACGAATTCCTGACTAAAGACCAGCAGAAAGCAGTCCGCGAGATTTATCCACAGAAGATTTCAGAGGCTGAACCTAAGAAATATGGAGGACAACAGTAATGAGTAGATTCAATAAAAACGGTGGCAGAGAAATGCCGGAGATGAATACATCATCTCTTCCTGACTTGATTTTCACCATCTTGTTCTTCTTCATGATGGTTACAACCATGCGTGAGGTGACATTGAAAGTGAAATTCGACAGGCCAGTTGGTACACAACTTGAGAAACTTGCTCGTAAATCTTGTACTTCATTCATCTACATAGGACAGCCTACAGACGCACTCAAAGCTCAGTTTGGTACAGGATACCGTATCCAGCTGAACGACAAGTATGCGGAGGTGGTAGAAATAAAGGACTTCGTCACAGAAGACCGCGGTGAACTTCCTGAGTCTGACAAACCATTCTACACCATCTCTCTCAAGTGCGACCACCATACCCCGATGGGTATCATCACAGATGTGAAGCAGGTGCTGCGCAAGTCTTATGCACTCAAGATTATGTACTCTGCTAACAAGAAGCAATAAAACTGTCGGGCTGTGCTGATACAGCACCAGACCGAACAATCATAAAAAGGGCGACTGAATTATCAGCCACCCTTTTTTGTGCACATGCATCTCCCGTTCCTCTATTTTCAGTCTCAAACAATCCTTTGTGGCTTTCTCGTGATTGATTATTCATAGATTATTTGTACATTTGCATAACGAAACACGAAAACAGTTTATCATCATGAAACAATATCTCAACCTGCTCCAACGCATCCTCGACGAAGGTGTGCAGAAAGGCGACCGCACAGGCACAGGCACTATCTCCGTCTTTGGCAATCAGATGCGTTTCAACCTCCAAGAGGGATTTCCTCTCCTCACAACAAAGAAACTGCACCTTAAATCCATCATCTACGAACTTCTCTGGTTTCTCCGTGGCGACACCAACGCAAAATGGCTGCAGGAAAGAGGTGTAAGGATATGGAACGAGTGGGCTGATGAAGATGGAGAGCTTGGACATATTTATGGATATCAGTGGAGAAGCTGGCCTGACTACAACGGTGGACACATTGACCAGATAAGCGAAGTGATAGACCAGATCAAGAACAATCCCAACTCTCGCCGCCTCATCGTATCAGCATGGAACGTGGCAGACATTGACAACATGAACTTGCCCCCTTGCCACGTCCTGTTCCAATTTTATGTAGCTGACGGAAAACTAAGCTGCCAGCTATACCAGCGCAGTGCAGACACATTCCTTGGCGTGCCATTCAACATTGCCTCCTACGCCCTGCTGACCATGATGATGGCACAGGTGACAGGCCTTGAGCCAGGCGATTTCGTTTACACCACAGGTGACACCCATCTGTATCTCGACCACATCGAACAAGCTAAGCTTCAACTGACGCGCAGTCCTCGTCCCCTACCCCACATGCACATCAATCCATCCGTCAAGGACATCTTCGCCTTCCAATATGAAGACTTCACCCTGACAGACTACGACCCTCACCCACACATCAAAGCCACAGTGAGCGTATAGTATTTTCATAAGGTGCGCTCTATATAGAACGAAAGTATTGCAAAGCTAATACCAAGCACATACTTATAAGTCAAAACGTACCATTTATCCACAGTTCATTCCTATGCTTTCCATCATTGTAGCCATAGCGGCCAACAATGCCATCGGCATTGACAACCATCTCATATACCATCTGCCCAACGACCTCAAGCGTTTCAAGGCTTTGACCACGGGACACACCATCATCATGGGCCGACGCACATTCGAGAGTCTGCCCAAAGGAGCCCTGCCCAACCGCCGCAACATCGTCCTGTCACGAACAGCTCAACCATCCGATTTTCCTGGTGCAGACCTCTATCCCACTATCCAAGAAGCTCTCGCCTCATGCGAGGGCGATGTCTACATCATAGGCGGAGCTTCTGTATACAAGGAGGCACTGCCCCTATCAGACCGCCTATGCCTCACCTACGTCTACGACACACCAGCAGAAGCCGACACATTCTTCCCCCCAATTGACATGACACAATGGGAGGAAGCATGGAGAGAAGAACACGAAGCAGACGAGAAGCATGCTCAAAGATATGCCTTTGTTGACTTAGTACGAAAACAATGACCCTACCCGAAGACTTTATCAAATCCATGGCAGCACGCCTTGGCCAGGACGAATACTCCAAACTTGAAGCCGCACTCCTACAGACTCCTCCAACAAGCATCCGCCTCAACCCATCAAAGGCAGACAATCTAATCGTGGACGGACAAGCACTATCTGATGCCGCTCCACAGGATGTATCCGCACAATCATCCGCACAATCCCCAGCCACCACTCCTTTGGCTGCATCTCCAGTCCCATGGTGCCACACAGGCTTATACCTCTCAGAGCGTCCACGGTTCACATTCGACCCGTTGTTTCATGCAGGCTGCTACTATGTTCAGGAAGCCTCATCAATGTATGTGAGCCATATCCTCCACCAGTTTATTGAAAAAGACAGCCCTGTCAAAGTGCTGGATCTGTGCGCTGCCCCTGGCGGCAAATCAACGCTTGCCCTCTCTCTCTTGCCTGAAGGATCACTGCTCATCGCCAATGAAGCAATCAGAAGCAGAGCCAATATCTTGGCTGAGAATATCATCAAATGGGGCAAGGCAGACTGCATCGTCACAAACAACTATGCAGATGATTTCTCATCCTTCGCTGACACGTTCGACATCATCATCTGCGATGCGCCCTGTTCAGGGGAAGGCATGTTCAGAAAAGACCATGACACGATAGGAGAATGGAGCTTGGCCAATGTGCATGCATGCCAAGCAAGACAAAAAGACATTGCCAGCAAAATATGGCATACCCTCAAAGAAGGCGGCATACTCATCTACAGCACCTGCACATACAATCCTATAGAAGATGAGGACAATGTGCGCTGGATTGCAAAAGAACTCGGCGCTGAGATACTATCATCATCTCCAGACCCGACATGGGGCATAGACGGAACATTCACACATTTCTATCCACACATCACTAAAGGCGAAGGCTTCTTTGTCAGCGTGCTCCGCAAAAAGGGTGAAGACGAAGGCTACAGTATAGAAGACGAATATGTCAACAACCAAGAATACCACCACTCCACTGCCCGCCACTTAGCAGAAGCCTCACCAGTATCATCAAAGAAAGAAAAGAACAACAAGCATAAGAAACAAGGGGGGCAGAAACAGACCACTATCCCCAGCGAACTCAAAACATGGATAGAAGAAGACAGCAGCCTCTCATTATATCAGGATGGTGACACATTCAAGGCTTTCCCCTCAGCATACGACCAGATGCTCCAGACAGCAAAGCAAAGCCTCAGAGTCATCCATGCCGGCATAAGCATAGCCAAGCAGAAAGGCAAAAACATGCAGCCATGCCATTCACTCGCCATGAGCCTCAAACTGCGCAAAGAAGCCTTTCCGCGTGCTGACCTCAAACTGCCACAAGCCATAGCCTACCTCAGCGGAGAAGCCATCCAGTTAGACCCTGACACACCAGCAGGATACGTATTGCTCACATACCAAGGACACCCTTTAGGTTTCGCCAAAAACATAGGGACAAGAGCCAACAATCTCTACCCTGCAGAATGGAAGATAAGAAGCAGTTATAGATTCTAAAGGGGTGTTCTATAAATTAGCTTGAGGCGATTTTGAG
>JAXJBE010000045.1:0-9891 GCA_036303125.1 Bacteroidaceae bacterium | reverse complement strand
TCCTAACATATTCCGTAATGATAATTGAAATTAAAGATGAAAAGAAAATTATTATCAAATTTTCATGATTAAAATCAAGTAAAGCATATGCAATAGTTGTAATAACAATTGCTACGAAAAGAATTGAAACAATATAAATTATTTTTTTCATGCTGATGACTTTCTTATAAAACGATGGTGCAAAGATATAAAAATCAGCGAAATAAGTATAGCTGTTCATACTAATAGTCGGATTATTTAATGTCTTTTGTCACAAAAAAACGTATTTTGTGTGACAAACACACTTCTTTATAACCCAAAAGGATAGCAAGAATATCAATCCTGCCATCCTAATATTAACTCAACTTTCCCCATTTGTGAAAATAGAGTTATTGCTTGTGGTCTTTCTGAGAAGAATATTCATAATAGAAGTCGAGTAAGTGAAACGCCAAAATAATGGTCCACAGCAGCAGGCTATCATAAACGGAATAGTATATGATAAATCCTATCAATGAAATCATCACATTATAGATACTGTCTTCGCGAGCATGCTCAAATGCCTTCATCACACTATCGGAAATCCAGCACCAGACAAAGCAAACCAAAGGTATTGCCAAGGCTATGACTCCCATGCTTATAGCCAGCCATTCATGTGGAAGTGTTTTAGAATTTTGTAAGTATCTGTAATACAGATAGAAACAAATATACCCCGAAGTTGAAAGGTACAAAAAAGTGCAATCTGCGATTTGCTGATTCGGGCATTAGATTGAGTAGTTTTTATATCATAAAAACCAGACAAGATTTAACAATTCGTTAAGATTATTTAACTTTTAATTTTGGAGCATTTTGTGCTTTTGGCAACTTTGGTGAGCAAAGACAAGACTTTTTGCCAGTCAATAGAGAAAAGAAAATGCATCAAAATTTGGTCAGTTGTACCGTCATTGTATCTCGGATTCTCTAAGTATCTGGGATTCAACGACGGTTAATAATTCAAAGTCGAACTTTGGATAATCCAAACGGCTGTCAACTATCTTTTTTGTTGACTACTGTTTGTTTGCCGTGTCAATCGTACCAATGTTTATGTTCGCCAGACAGGTAATCTTTGGTTCATATTAATTGAAAAAGGTAGGGAAAAGAAAGGATGAGGTAACACTTTGAGGCAAAAAGGGGATTTCTTAGGCTGCTTTTATTCTTTTTTTTCAAAAAAGTTTGGCTATTCAAAATAAAAGCAGTACCTTTGCACCACGAGAACCCGCCAAGCCTCTTCACAATGCTTAAATCGGCGGGTCGTTTTGTTTTATTATGGCACATTATACAAAGACATACTCATCACCAGCTCAGCTGGTGACATTGCTGCAATCTCGTGGACTCCACATTGAGAATGTCGCACGTACGGAGAACTATCTCCACCACATCGGTTATTACAGATTTAGTGCTTATCTCTATCCTCTTTTGACAACACCGAAGGAAAATCATATTTTCAAACCAGGAGCCACGTTCAATCAAGCCTTGGACATGTATCGCTTCGACAGGCATCTTCGCCTGCTGATGTTCAACGAGATTGAGAAGATTGAGATAGCCGTCCGTAGTGCCATTATCAACATAACGAGCCGTGAGACAGGGAATCCCTTTTGGATGACCGACCCGACGTGTTTCTATGATACCAGCACCTTTGCCAAGACAAAGCAGCTGATAGATGTAGAACTGGCAAAGTCGCGCGAAGATTTCATTGAACATTTCCGCAACACTTATTCTGACTCATACCCCCCTTCTTGGATGTTGGCTGAGATACTTCCCTTGGGCGTACTGACAAGGATATACGATAACATCAAAAGTAACCAGATTCGAAAGAAGATTGCCCAAGAGTTCTCTTTAGGAGTGCCAGTCTTCAATTCATGGATGACTATCATTACGGTTGCTCGTAATAATTGCGGTCATCATGCTCGCGTATGGAACCGTACATTTGCTCTGAGGGTTCTGACTCAGCGACGTATGGCACGTCCTTGGATTGCAATTCCTGTCAACCAAAAGAAAGCCTATTTCAGTCTCTGTATCATTAAGTACTTCCTTGACATCATTTCGCCGAACAACGATATGAAGGATAAGATTGATACTTTGCTCTCCGCTTATTCATCCATTGATACAAGTGCAATGGGCTTTCCCCGTGGCTGGGAGAACGAACCGTTGTGGCAATAGGCACAATTATACAAGGTGGGCGAGGATGGAAATTGTGTACATTCTCGCCCTTCTTTTGAAAAAATGTCTTTCATTTAAATCTTTTTCGGACTTTTAGAGTCTTTATGTCAGATGCATCTCAAAAACGTAAAGATAATGAATACAGAAAACGACATCAAAATGAAAGAACTCGCTGAACACTTTCAACAGGAACAACCGCACTTGATGAGGTATGCCTGCTACCGTCTTGGTGATACAGACGATGCGAAAGATGCGCTGCAAGATGCCTTCCTTAAAATCAGCTCAAAATTCTCTGATGAGAAGAGCGTTGAAGTGAGAGACTGGCGCAACTATATCTTTCGTGTACTCTCTAACTTGTGTTCCTCACGACATACTGCGTTGAGAAAACTCAGGACAATACCCTTGGACGCTCGCCTTGACATAGCAGATCTCCCAACGGAAAACGACGAATCGGACTACCAACGAATTGCCAAGCTACTTGTGGAAATCCCAGAGGAACAGGCCGAGGTCATACGTCTTCGAATCTATGGAAACAACAGCTTTGCTGATGTAGCCGAGATTCTTTCTCTACCCCTGCCCACGGTGAAATCTCGTTTTCTCTACGGACTGGAGAAAATCCGCAAGGCAATGAAACAAACGAATCATTAACATTAAAAAGTACATTGACTATGAATTGCAAGGAATTTAAAGATAAGGTGGTTGACCTTTTTGATACCACAATCGACATGCAGACGCAGGCAGAATGTAAGGCACACATGGCTGAGTGTCCCGAATGTAAGGCCTATTATGAAGAACTGGCCGAAGCGTTTAATGCCTTACAACCACAGGAGACATCTGCCCAACCATCTATCAGCAGACCAGTCTGCAAGCAGCACCATCTCTGGCGCCCCATCGCTGCCGCCGCAGTGTTCCTCCTGGGATTCTTTATCGGTTGGAGCCATCTTTTCTCCACATCCGCTGTGGCCGAGACTCCACGCGGCCAACTCTTTGAGCAGTGGATTAAAAGTGTGCAGAATGTGGGCAGTTTCCAAATGGCAGTCTATGCCCGCACAACGTCCAATGACAACTTTGCTTATTTCGACCCAAAAGCCGACTTCGTGAGAATAGACATCGGACTCCTGAGACAGAATGACAGCGTGTTCTATCGTGTAGAGAAGCAGAATGGGCGTGTTATCGTATTCGACGGCCAGAACCAATATATGTGGGTTCCTAACGCGCTCTACGTAAAAGGGCCTCGTGCTGCCAATTTCCTAGAATACTTTATCAACCTGCTCTACCCCGAGCGTCTGCTGACTATGCAGAAATCTGCCATCGATTTTTCCAAGAAGAACGAAGTGATACGCACAGAAAGTGATTCAACCATCACCTTGACATTCAAGGGAACAGAGAAAAACAGCGACCTGCAACAACTGCTTGAGACTGGCAAGATGGGGGATTGTGAGGTGGAAGTGGAGAATGTATTCACAAAAAACGACGGGCTGCTGCGCTTTGTCAAGCTCTGGGTTGTCAATGATGGCCAGAAGACCCTCCTGCTTCATATCGATAATATCCAATATAACGTCATGATGAGTCGTGCCAATCTCATTCAAATCCCAGACACTCAATGGACGGATGTAACAGAAATGACATCTTCGACAGCCGATGACAGACTCAGCAAACTCCAAAATGAGACTGCTACACAAGCCGCCCAGCGCATACTCCAAGCCATCATCAGCGCCGACAACAGCCAAGCCAGTGAAGCACTTATATATTACAAGAGCGTACTCCCCGCGCTGAGCGAGAAAATGAAAGGATGTAAAGTCTCAGAATTCAAAGAACGTCGCGATGGCGATTATGTTGGCACCTATGTGTTCTATACCTTGTCGCATCCCGATGGGAAACAAGAGCAGAAGCACATCGCTATCAGAAACGACAACGAAAAGCATATCTGGGTAGCTGATGGTGGGCTATAGTTAATTGCACCAGTACCAATAAGCATACCTCTCCGTTTGCTTGCTACTGCAAGTAACGGGGAGGGTCTTTGTGACATTAACCTATCTCGTAAGTCCTTGCTGGTACTTCTGTATTCGCCCATCATATCTGCCATCGGCAATGTCGTGGACTTCATGGTCGGCACGTCTGAGTTCGTTGGCATTGAACCTGCCCAAGGTGCTTGCCAGCCATACAAACCAGTCTGCCACCTGCTTCAAGGTGGCACTTGCCAGTTCGGCAAACATCTTCATGTAGTGCATGATGGCGTATGACTCATTGTCCCTGAAGATGTCACCATGCTTGCCACCACGACCTCCGAAGCCCGAATAGGCAAAGTTTTGGATGGCTTTGATGCAGAATTGCAAACCCTCGTCAATGCGGTAGATATAGGCAGACATGGCAAAGAACATCGGGTCTTGCCAGTTGCCACGCTCCTTAATGGTGTAGAAGTCCCGCAGCTTCTCGTCGGCTTTCGCTGACAGTTTACCCACCTCCTGTTTTTTTGCTTCAATAGTACAATCAAGAGATTGGGAGCGGTTCGTCTTGGTTCTGATGTCAAGGTCGAGCCGGTTGCTGCGCTCTGCTTTCGTGCGGTTGGCACTTGTCAGATAGTCGTGTTCCTTCCACAAGTCTGCCACTTCCGTTTTCGCCGCATCGACCTCTGCATCCGCTTCTTCCTTCTCGGCGGCGGCTTTCTTTGCCTCTTCCTGGAGCTGCTTCTTCTTGTTCTCCTGCTTCTGGATGATGAAGTCGTTCCGTTCCAGATGGTCAATCCCTGTCTCTGACTTCTTCTGCCCTCGCTGCATGTCCAATGTCTCAGCTACCAAATCTTGGATGGCAGACATGTCCTCGGCATTCAGCTTGAAGGACTTGCCTGTGTCATGGTCCATCCAGTCCCAGATGATATGAGCATGGTAGTTCGGCTCCCATGATTCAGGGTTTTCTTTGTCCTCATAATGCCCTTCGTCCTTATGGATGTGTATCTGTATGGCTCTGATGCCCCACCTCTCATGCACTCTTTCGACATAGCGCAAAAGGTCTTTCATCGTCGTGTCCGGCTTGATGTTCACCACCCCTTCACGGATGGGGCTGCATCCCTGACGGACACGCTGCTTGCCTTTCTTGTCCGTAAACTTCACGTCCTTCTCCTGCATCGCCCTGCCAGTCTTCTGCTTCACCATGATACGGATGTCGTCATAGTGCTGCTGAAGACTGACACCCTCCATGCCAGGTGCGACATACACTTCATTCAGGTGGGCCAGGTCTTTGCGGATGTAAAGCATGGCAGGATTGAGGGATGCGATGTAGTCTGCGTCCCTTCTGTTGTGCCGCTCACTCTGGGCGATGTTGCAGGGCTTGATGTGCTCTGATGCTTTGGCTGTTGTTGCCATATTTCTGCTTCAGCGGTTTTCTGTATAATTGGTTATCAGGGTATCGGGGCAGAGCCTTGATTGGAGGGTGCAGGGAGAGAGTCACTTCCTGCTCAGGAGTCTTGGGGGCAGATGCCACTGAGCGGAGCGTCCAGAGAGAAGGTCACTCTTTGGTCCGGGTCCTCAGGGGTGAAACTCATGAGCGAGGTTTCGGGGTAGCGTCCTGAACGGGTCAAGGGCAGAGCCTTGTGGGTTCTCAGGGCAAAGCCATGAGTCCCTCGGAAGAGCCCACAACTACGAAAGCGGAGCGTGTAGTTATAGTGGGCTATAACAAGGCAAGCCTTTTTCTCCCTGCACCACGTCCCGGACTGCCACGCTGTGCTCATACCTCTGTTCCTTTCCCTTCTGTCGATACCTCTTGGAGCAAGCTCTCGTCTTGATGGCAAGAAAGCGGCTGTGGCTCTTCCACGACAGTAGGTTGTTTGTTCTCTTCTCGCATACCATCAGACTGGAGATTGCTGCTTGTTGGATAATGTCGGTTGTTAGCAACAGTTTCGCTTGAAGACTGACAGACTGGACTCACTCGCTCGCGTGTATTATCATTAGATGATAGGGAAAGAGAAGGAGAATGACAATGCTCCTTCATCCCTTCTGCCAGAGATTCGGGCGGCATGACCTTAGCCACGTCGCCTGTATCGGCAGAAGATGTCCCACCTGAATCTGTTGGTGTCGGCTTGCAGACTTCAACTGTTTCAGCACCGCTTTTAGGTGGGACATGGTTAGTCGGTCTTGTCGGCTTCTCTATGTGCTTGACCATAGGGTTGCTGACAAAGAAAGGATTCTTGATTGTCCGCTGATCCGTGAACCAGACGGACAGACACAACAGCGTGTGGATGGTCGTGCGGTTTGACGGTTCAGAACGGAGAATGCCCATCTGGTTAAACTCCTTGATGATTCGGGTGGCAGTCTTCCGGTTGCAACCCCACATCAAGGAAAGCTCGACCTTGGAAGCCATGAACTGCCCAGGCTGTAGGACAGCTGAGAAATGGGTCTTAGTCACTGTTGTCTGTTCCATGACCGCCAGACGGATGAAGGTCTTGAAACACTTCATACGGTTGATGTCCAGACATTCATCCGACAGGTAATCATACTGCGCTTCATTCAGAAGCGTGCTGTATCTGATATTGGTATATCGCATAATGACAAGTGGTTTTAATGAGGAAGTGGGACTGTCATGTCCCACCTCCGAAAGTAAGAATCATTGTTGCTGGACGGCAGCCGGCTTGTGCCGTTTCTTCTCACGCATCTGCTCCAGATGGGCATCGAACTCTGCCTGTTCCTGCTCGGAGAGTGTATAAGGCTTGTCGTATGCCCCTCCGCTCTGGATCCATTCCACAAGTTCCTTCTTGAAGAAGTAGAGCTTGTTGCCACGTTTGCGGTATGGGATGCGTCGCTCAGAGGTGAGGGAGTACATCGTGGAGCGTTTCTTGCCAATGAACTGACAAGCTTCGTCCAGTGTCATCATCTGGTCATCGTTGGTATTCTCGGATGCTTCTGCGGCATCCTTCTTCTCGTCAAGGCGGCTTATCACATAGTCCACCTTGGTCAGCAGTTCGCCGACAGCCTTGGGCAGCTGGTCGAACGAGAGATTACTTTCATTTTGTTCCATGTGAGTTTTTAAATTTTCGTTTAAACGTCAAGAATATCAATGAGCAAGTGTTTCTTTGTGATGTTCTTTGTCTGTAGTGGCACTTTCACTGGCATCATCCTTCAAAGAAATGCGCTCGGAAGCGTCACGTTTCAGTTCGTTGACCACCTCTGCATACACCTGTGTTGTGGCAAGGTTGCTGTGGGTAAGCAGCTTGCTCACGGTGTAGATGTCCGTGCCACCAGCTAACTGCAATGTGGCGAATGTATGACGAAAGCAATGAAAAGTGATATGCTTGGTAATGCCAGCAGCCTTTATCCAGTCTTTGAGGTGAGCGGCAACCAGGTTTGGTGTCAGTTTCTTGAATACCTGCCCCTCTCCACGCTCACCGCACAAGGCAAGTGCCTCTTCGCTGATGGGCAGGATGGCATCGGTCTCTGTCTTCTTGGTGGTAATGTCAAGCACCCAGCCGCCATCGCCCGACTTCTTGATATTCTCCCACTGGAGCAGGATGCAGTCGGACAGGCGAAGACCCGTAAGACATGAGAACAGACTGGCACGGCGTAGTACGTCACTCTTGCACTCTGCCTTTGACAGTGCAACAAGTTCCTCCTTGGTCAGGTACTGCCGCTTGTTGCCGTGTCCCTTAGCCTTGACAAGTTTCTTGGCTATGTTCTCCTTGATATGTCCGTCATCGTATGCCATGCGAAGGGCGGCTTTCAGCTTTACGAGGTGGTTATTGGCGGTGGTGGGCATCATCGGCTTGCCATTATGATAGCACTCTGCCGACAAAAGATAATCAACAAACTTCTGGCAATACGCTACATCGAGGTCGCAGAAGCGGCACTCGCCACCCGAATATTTGACGAAGTGCTTGTAGGCAGCCTCCCAGTTTGCCTTGTTGGTTGTCTTGTTCATACACTGCTTGAAGTAGTCAAGAAAGCTCTCCTGACCTTTGGAGCGGTCGAGGAAACCGAACTCCTCGTTGATGATGGACTCCGTGCGGCGGCACTTGATAAGCTCTGCCTTCTGCATGATGCTGCGGTTGTACTCCTGCTGGAACTTCTCAGTAGGGTTGGAATAAATGTATAAGCCCAGATACTCACGTCGTGACAGACGGCCAGTCTTGGGGTTGCGGATTGGTGGGTAGAAATCGAGATAGAGCGATGTCTGCCCGTTCTTGATGGGCCGCTTCCGCACTGTGACCTTGGTACATAGATTCGTCATATCTGCTATTTTATATTGTTATTACTTTTGTCTATATTCGGTTGTCCTGGACTGCCCTACATTGGCGGTCTGGACTTCAAGCGATTGCAAAGGTACGCCCTTTGTTTAGGTTGCGCCTAAAATGTTGACCTTCAATGTATCAGATTTAACCTGAGTTAGCGTTTGAGTATGAAATTGCAGCGAAAATCATACTATAAACGGGGGTTGATAGTTGCGCTGCATTCATTATTGCCATTGGTTTCAAGACACTTCCAAAGGAGGGGTACATCTTTTTCGGATGGCACTGCAAAGTTAGAGAGAGCAAAGCTACAATCAGGGTACAACGGTCAGAAACCAGCCGTTTTGAGCCTCGGATTGCAGGATTGGTTCTAATCATCGCTGCAAGTAGTACCAACATTTGTATTCTCATATCCAGCTTCATGTCCGTTTCGCCTTGGTGCTGGCACTCGTTTTCTCGGCATTCTTTCGGGCTGCTTCCCAGTCCGCTTTGAGGTAGAGATTAGCCCTGCCACCTTTGGCTTTCTTGATGCGGACACCGTGTGTCTCGGCAAAACGGCGTACTTGCGTCTTACCCAGACCATACTTCTGCATGATGTCGAAGCAGGTGTAGTATGCTTCCTGCTGTGCCTTGCCTTGTTCCTCATCGTACTTGGCAATAGCCTTCTCAACATCCTTTTTCCTGAAGGCAGTCGTACCCCAGGCATGAACGGATGCCAACTGATAGCGGTTGCGTATCTCATACAGGCGACCGTACTTGATGTTGAACTTGCTCATTACCTCTGCCATTGTATAATGGGTTTTGTGAGTAACACCTTCAGGGGCTTTCTCACTGGCTGGTGTCATGCGGCACTTGGCTCTCTTGTTCACGTTGCCCGTCTCTGGCTTGGCAGTAGTTATACTCTTCTTCTTTTCCCTTTTGTTATTATTAAAAGGAGGGGATGAAGAAGGTAGCACGACATTACCACCTTGCCTTTGGGCAAAGTCTGTAAGTTCCTGTAGGCTGATGCGTGTCATCCGCTTGCCGAGGTTGACGGCTTTCAGTCTGCCGGAGGCAATAAGCAGTCGCACCATCTTTGAGCTGACAGAGATGGCAACGGAGGCATCCTTCACGGACAGAAGGATGTTAGGAATTTGTGAAGTTTGATTCTTGCCCATATCGAGTAATTTTGTCAATTTCTGCCGTTTTTCGGGGGATGGTCCCTGACGGAAACCAATTAAGCGGATTTAAGAGGAAATAAGGTGATTTAAGGGAACACCCTACGAACCCTCTGCTCATCCACCCGAGGTACAATGGCGGTACAAAATTACTCTAAAAGGGGCAAACGCGCAATAGGCAAAGAATAAGGTTAGTTAAGCGGAGTTAATTGTAAGACAGCGTTTTACACGATTTGATTTAAGGTTTGTTTCGGTTTGTTTTGACCTAATTTAATCGGTGAAGAATTCATGTTTGATTGCAGGAAAAATTGCAAAAATCATAAATGAGAATTTAAGTAAATAAGG
>JAXJBE010000044.1:0-21911 GCA_036303125.1 Bacteroidaceae bacterium | reverse complement strand
CTCTGACCCTACCTTTGGGTTGCATGTAACGAGCAGAGTATCAAAGAAAGGGTTATTTCCGTGGAGGGTCACACCCCTCCACATCCCTTTCCTACACAATGTAAAAAAAAGATTTCTGACAAATTTCTGACTATTTCTGGCAATTCCTGACTAAAACAAAAACGTTTCGCTTGCGAAACCATTTCATGGCCACATGTCCGCATGGCGGACTGGATTTGTGGTCAGGAATCACCAGTAATATCCAGGAATCATCCAGGAATCATCCAGGAATCATCCAGGAATACTTTTGTCTTGAAATTTTCAAAAATAGATTTCTGATAAATTCCTGACTATTCCTGACCAGTGCTTTATCTGCTTAACAAACGGTTGGTTAGTCAAAACCCCTGCCCTGTAAACACCCCTTTCTGGGTTAGCCATCCGAAACATCTTGCCGTTTTAATGGGGCTGACCATCAGGAATGCATACCTTGCCATCTGGGACGCACTTGATTATTCATGCATCACCAACCAAAGATATCCACTGACCCTCTGCACCTACCTTATGCAAGCAAGCACATCATCCCATGAATCATGAAAGTCTTGCATGGAATGGAAAAGAAGGTTTGCGCCTTTTGATGTGAGGGCATCATCTGGAAGAGGTCCTGTATTGACCGCTATGGTGAAGACACCAGCAGCAACACCAGCCTCCACTCCGAGCGGTGCATTCTCCACAACAATGAAGTTGTTAGGAGCAGTTATGCTGCTTGTGTAGGCTGAATATTTCTCCATGCCCATGAGATATGGCTCTGGATTTGGTTTGCCGTAGCGAACATCAAAGGCTGTGACCATAAGGCTCTCACGGAAGACAGTGGGGAAATTTCGTTCCAGGCGTTCAAGAAGAGTCTTCTGTCCGCTTCCTGTCACAACCATAGGAACAATGCCGCTCTTCTGCACCTTGGTGAGGAGTTCACCGGCCCAAGGCATGCGACCAGCCTTTGGACACTTATTGAAGATGAGGCTCTTATATTCGTAGATATGTTCTATCTCTTCTTCCGTGGCCTCATGTCCTCGCTCACGTCGTGAGACTATGTTGATAGTGCCTGCACCTGTGCGGCCTTCATGCATATACGCTTCCCATTCAGGCAGGTTCATGCCAAAATGCTCCATTGTCTTATGCCAGGAATAAGCATGATTTTTCATCGAGTCGAAGAGCACACCGTCCATGTCAAACATGGCAGCTTTAACCTTCATGCGATCAAAGCCGTTAGCGTTGACATATCGGTCTACAGCATCCTTAATCTTAATTCGTTCCATTGTTCATTATAGCGGTATTCTATAGTCTTGAGAGAAACTTTTCCTTTTCTACAATAAAGCGTATATGCTCGCCTTCTCCTATCAGCTGGCCATCTGCGTATGCTGCCACCTTGAAACTAATCTTCTTACCTTCGACCTTGACCACCTCAGCCACAGCCTTAACTGTAGCGCCAGCACTGGTAGGCCGGATGTGCGAGGAGGCTATATATCCCCCCACTGTAGTACATCCATCCAAAAGGCAATCCCTTACAGCCAACATGGCGGCATTTTCCATTAAAGCCAACATGGCTGGCGTAGCAAATACAGGCATATCTCCCGACCCTACCCCCATAGCCGTATTACTGTATCCGACAACAACCTCACTCGTGTGTGTTAATCCTGTTTCAATCATAAAATGTCATGTATAATATCATAAAATCTAAGCAGCGCACAATATAGAATTAAGAAGCGTTGCTCACATTAGTATGCAAAGTTAAGGATAATCTGCGAAAAAACGAGGCATGGCATATATAATTAACGTGAGTTGGACTGAATTTAATCCCACTATCACTGTCTTAAGATGTTTGGTCATGCATCCTAAGATACTTGGCCATGTATCTTAGGATAGTCATTTAACAAGACATTTGCCAACAATATATGCCTTTGGTGATTTAACAAGTATTTCCTATGGTCTTTTCAACAATTAGTCATACCTTTGCAAACAAAATCCTCCAGATGCTTATCAAGCAACACTATAACGGAACATCATATACAAACACAAATGGACAGATTACCACAAGACCCCATCATGCTGCTATCCAGCATAAATATGCTATTGCGAG
Organism: Bacteroidaceae bacterium; assembly: GCA_036303125.1. Classification (GTDB taxonomy): domain Bacteria; phylum Bacteroidota; class Bacteroidia; order Bacteroidales; family Bacteroidaceae; genus Minthosoma. The sequence continues at coordinate 19,798 of JAXJBE010000044.1, read as the reverse complement.
ACAGAGAATATGACTCACTCGAAGACCTCTGTGGACGTTTCGACCGCGACATCAATGAAGTAAAGACAACATTGCTTCAAGTAGGATACGAATATGATGAAAAACTGAAGCAATTCAAGTAGTATACGGATATATGCAATGAACGATGAATGAATGATTGGCAAATTATGAGCATCTACTTATGCAGCCTACTCATTCATCATTATACCGTTAATAATACGTCCATCAAGATGGCGGCGAGCTGAGAAAAAACGGTCGTAATGGACAAAAGTGTCTATAGCGGACACGTGAATATTAGCGGGTTGCACGCCTTGGGCAATAAGTTGCAAGCGATTGCATTCCCACAGGTCTATATGCCACTTGGAAAACTGAGGATTGCGCATGTCTGGATGACGAGAGCTGAGAAGCTGCATGTCAAAGTCAGACTGGGCAAACTGCTCGTAGACCTCATCGCCAACCTCAAAACTATCAGGTCCGATGCCAGGACCAATAATGGCATGGATGTCGGAAGGACAAATGGCATATACGGAACGAAGAGTGTCTATATTGTGTTCCACGATGCGCTGGAGCGTACCTTTCCAACCCGCATGGACAGCAGCAACCACATGGCAACGCTCGTTCCACAGGAGAACGGGGATGCAGTCGGCAGTCTTGACACACACGCAGGTCATAGGCAGATTTGTTGCGAGCGCATCCACTCCGTCCATGGCAAGCGCCTGCTGTAGAGGAGAGAGATGAACGAAAGCCTCATCAATGATGACTGTGCGTATGCCATGAACCTGATGATGGGGCATGAAAAGACGTGGTATGGACAAAGAAGCCTCACCATCCCGAGTGGTGGAGAAGGCCGTAATGGAAGGAGGGGTTGTATATATATGCATGAGACGTGACAAATTAAATAAAAAAACCAAGGGCTACCATAAGGCTGCACTTGGTTTTGTATGTATTCTGATTAAAGCCAGTGTAGCCTTAAGGCCTCGGCTCGTCCTCATACTCGAAGTTCTCAAGGTCATCGATTGAATCATAGTCGAAATCCTCAATTGAGTCGTCATCAAGGTATTCTATGTCTTCATCATCATAATGATCCTCATCTCCCCAGCCTTCATCATCATCTTCGATGTCAGACATGTAGGCGAATGTCTTGGTGGATCGGATAATTGCATCCTGCGTATTGATAGCCGCAATCTTATTGCTCTCGCTGTTCATCTCACGCCAAAGCACATCCTTGAGTTCCTGAAGTCCTTGTTGCGCCACAGCACTGATAAAGACAACAGGTATGTCGTCTGGAAGTTCCTCACGCAACATGTCCTTGAGTTCATCGTCACCTGCAAGGAGGTCGCACTTGGTTATGGCGAGAACACGTCCCTTGTCAAGAAGATCTGGATTGAACTTGGCGAGTTCACTGAGAAGGACTTCATACTCATGACGTATGTCATCCGTATCAGCCGGTACCATGAAGAGCAGAAGCGAATTGCGCTCTATATGCCGCAGGAAGCGAAGACCAAGCCCTCGTCCTTCACTGGCGCCTTCTATTATACCTGGTATGTCAGCCACAACAAATGAGCGTGAGTCTCTGTATGAGACGATGCCAAGTGAGGGTTCGAGAGTGGTAAAAGGATAGTTGCCTATCTTGGGGCGCGCAGATGAAATGGCACCGACAAGAGTTGACTTTCCTGCGTTGGGGAAACCTACGAGACCAACATCGGCGAGAAGTTTGAGTTCGAGGACGAAAGTGCGTTCCTGCATGGGTTCTCCTGGCTGAGCATAGCGTGGTGCCTTATTGGTGGGGGTGGCAAAGTTAAAGTTTCCCAATCCTCCGCGTCCACCGCGGAGAAGTATGACCTCCTGGTCATGTTCGGTCACATCGCACACATATTCACCTGTCTCAGCGTCATAGACAGCCGTGCCGCATGGCACTTCTATATAGCTGTTAGCTCCCTGCTTGCCTGTCGACTTGTTTTTAGAGCCATTGCCGCCGTGCTCTGCCTGTATATGTCTGTCATAACGCAAGTGCAGGAGAGTCCAGTAGTTGCGGTTGGCTCGCAAGATGACATGTCCACCTCGTCCGCCATTGCCACCATCAGGTCCTCCCTTGGGCAGGTACTTGGCACGGTGCATGTGCGCGGAGCCTCTGCCTCCCCTGCCCGATCGGCAATATATCTTTACGTAGTCAATGAAATTTGTCTCTGCCATTACTGGGCGTTCTATTGGATCATTTATTAAGTTGAGAGGAATTCAGAAAATCAGATCTCTTTTCCCGGCAGCTACTACTTCTGAGCCTCTATGCCAGCGAAGATTTCAGAAAGCATAAGTTCCTTAGAACCCTTCCACGTGAAGGTATTTCGTATGCCCTCCTTCTCAAACCACTCAGCAAGAGGTGCTGTCTGGCTATGATATACAGCAAAACGCTTCTTGATAGTCTCCTCGTTGTCATCAGCGCGTCCCTGTTCCTTAGCACGGTTGAGGAGGCGAGCCATAAGCACGTCTTCACCCACAACAAGCTCAATCATCATACCCATGTCGTCACCACGCTCAGCAAGCATCTTCTTGAGAGCCTCAGCTTGTGGTATGGTACGCGGGAATCCGTCAAAGATGACTCCCTGTCCCTTAGGAAGAGCATCGTAAGTCTTAGCAAGGATGTCTATCATGAGTTCGTCTGGAATGAGTTGACCATTGTCAATATATCCTTTGGCAATGTTGCCAAGTTCTGTGCCATTCTTTATCTCACCTCGCAGCACATCTCCTGTAGAGATATGACCCATATTGTACTTTGCGACAATCTCGTCGCTGTAGGTGCCCTTGCCTGAGCCAGGAGCACCGAAGATAATAATATTCTTCATTTTCGTATGTGTATTTTATTATGTTATACAAATAAGTGAACTGCCTGTGGCAGAACAATCAATGCTTGCTGGGCAAATAAACGCGGCATCAATACTAAAACCATCAGCATATCAGCACATGCATTCTCCACACCTTGATTTACATCCATATATGCACTGAGTCAAGGGCGCATTTCGGAAAACAAATGCAAAGCTACTGAAAAAAATCATGTCTTGATGAAAAAATCAAGAACAAAAGCACAAAAAACACTTACTAAAATATGAAATATGAGGTTTTTGTCGTTTTATTGATATCTATTCATTACTTTTGCATCACGTTTTGTAAATTGCCATAGTCTATAACTGCATGGCTCCAAACCATCGCTAAACACCATGCCAAATAAGACTGTCAGCGAAAGAAGACAACACCCACACACCGATATGAAGATTTTATCAGCAGCCCAATTGAAGAAGGCAGACGCTTTCACCATAGAGCATCAATCCATCAAGTCCATTGACCTGATGGAGAAAGCATCTGCCGCCGTAGCAAAACGCATCATGCAGACATGGCACACGAACACGCCCGTAAAAGTCTTTGCAGGACCAGGCAATAACGGAGGAGACGCTCTGGCTGTAGCCAGAATGCTGGGTCAAGAGGGATTCGATGTCTATGTATACCTGTTCAACATATCGGACAATCTCTCCCCCGACTGCAAGACAAACAAGCAGAGACTGCTTGACTTCATAGATTCGATGGAGGCAAAAGACTGCAACAATAAGGTTGAGTTTGTGGAGATAATGTCGCAGTTCACCCCACCCAGACTGGAAGGAGACGACATCGTTCTCGACGGCCTTTTCGGTACAGGACTGTCACGCCCGCTCAACGGTGGTTTCGCCTCTGTAGTGAAATACATCAACGCATCGCCTGCCACCGTGGTGTCCATTGACGTGCCATCCGGACTGATGTGCGAAGACAACACATACAATGTGATGAACCATATCGTCAAGGCTAACTACACCTTCACTTTCCAATATCCCAAGCTCGCATTCTTCTTCGCCGAACATGAACAATACATAGGCCAGTGGGAAATTCTGGACATTGGAATTATAGATCCAGAAGACGAGGAGATGAATAGCCCATATCACTTAACTGAAAGAAAAGAAATCGCGGCGATGCTGAAAAAGCGTCACCGATTCGCCCACAAGGGTACTGAAGGACATGCGCTCCTCATCGCTGGAAAGAAAGGCATGGCGGGAGCAGCCATGCTCGGAGCAAGGGCATGCATGCGAAGCGGAGCAGGCAAACTGACAGTCCGCACTCCCGAATGCAACGTCTTAGCTCTGCAGACAACTATCCCCGAAGCAATACTTGACATTGACCCCGACCCCAACTGTTTCAGCCAGTCATTTGATGTCAGCGAATACGATGCCATGGCTATTGGGCCTGGCATAGGCACATCTTCCTATACGGTACAGGCATTTATCGAACAAGTCAAATATTCTAAGTGCAGCGTTGTCATCGATGCAGACGCACTCAACATTCTCGGCTCACACAGAGGATGGATTAGCCAGCTGCCAAGACGCACCATCCTAACACCACACAAGAAGGAACTCTTCGGACTCATCAGCACTACACGCAATTCATACGAAGAACTGGAGCGTACCCGCGAACTGGCCGTGAGACAACAGCTATACATAGCCATCAAAGGAGCATATACAGCCATCGTGACCCCTGAGGGAAATGTATATTTCAACCCAACAGGCAATCCTGGCATGGCAACAGCAGGTTCTGGCGATGTGCTTACAGGCATCATTCTCTCACTCTTAGCCCAGACATATACACCGGACGTGGCAGTACGGCTCGGAGTATACCTCCACGGCCTGGCAGGCGACCTTGCTGCAGCAGACTTGTCAGAAGAAGGTTTGATAGCAAGCGACATAGTGGAGTATCTACCCAAAGCCTTCAACATACTGCGCTCAACCGAACAGTAGACAGCATTTATCATCATACTACTCCTACACATTATTATATATATAAAGAGACACACAGAATATACATGAGACAAGCAATTATAGGACTATGCTTAGCAGCAATAACCACAAGCACTAACGCACAGACACAAGTGTCGGAGTTTACCCCTGGACTTGTGTCCAACGGAGTCAACTACATTCTGCCCAAGACACAGCTGAAAATAGCCGTGTCAGCCATGAAAGTGACTTACACACCTGGCGAATATGCCCACTACGCAGAGAGATGCCTGAACATCAACGGCACTGCCAACGAGAGCGTGACGGGATGGACTGTTACAGGAATAAAAGTATGGCAAGAAGGCATTGCCGACACATCCAAGATATACACCGTCAAACTTAAAGACAAAACAGTCGCACCGATGGTGCAACTGACTCCAGAAGGAATCTTGCTGGCTGTCAATACGGAGACTGAGGAGATGACACAGCCTACTACCCAAGACAAAACTACACACAACAAACTGGAACCAGGACAATATCTGACAGAAGACATACTTTCTGCCACCTCACTATCAAAAAGAGCCGAACTGACAGCACGGGAAATACTGGATATCAGAGAAAGCAAAAACTCCATCAAACGCGGCCAGGTCGAATCAATGCCCAAAGATGGAGCATCTCTGAAGATTGTGCTCAGCGAACTGGACAGGCAGGAGCGCACACTGACACAAATGTTTGTCGGATATAACGACACTCTGACAACAGAACACGTGTTCTCCTTCACTCCAGATGGTGACATTGACCGTAACGTATTGTTCAGATTCTCGCGTAAATTAGGATTTGTAGACAGTGATGACCTTGCTGGCGAACCATACTACCTCACCATCAAGGACAAGCACACTGTTGTCCTGCCCACAGAAGCGGAGAAAGCTAAGAGAAAAATAGCGGGACTGGTCTACAACATGCCAAGCACAGCGCAGGTCAAACTCGAAACAATGAACAATACCGTATATGACAGGGATCTCCCTTTCGCACAGTTCGGCACAGTAGACGTGTTAAGCCCCACTCTGTTCAACAAGGACGCAACTACAAAACTGGTGCTCCATCCTGCCACGGGCAGCATAATGCACCTGAATCAATAGCAAGCTCCATAGCCCAACCATTACCCTCAGTTGCCCCTTCTGCAATCGCATGGGAAGGAAAGACGCTATCATGCACATTGGTCTTCCATGCCACTGGAGACCTTCATTGACGCCATTCTTCACTCATCCGCCACTAATGTCTTACGCTCGCATGCATCTGGACGTTTACCTGTGAGACATATCCTATCCATCATGCACATCATTCATATTGACTGCAACGCTTTCTTCGCCTCTTGCGAAGTTTCGCTTCGCCCCGACCTGCGTGGCAAGCCTGTCGTCGTTGCGAACTGCAACGAAGCAGGAGGTGGCGTCATCCTCGCCCTGACCAAAGAAGCAAAAGCACTCAGGCTGAAACGAGGCGACCCTGTATTCAAAGTAAAAAATGTGCTGAACCAGCACAACGTGGCAGTCTTTCCTGCCAGCCATTCCAAATATTCCAATATATCAAGGCAACTGATGCAGGCAGTAAGAGAACAAGACATAGTGCTCAATTTCACTCAATACTCCGTTGACGAATTCTTCGGTGCCCTTCCCCTTGAAGACAAGGACGAACTAAAAGAGACAGCCTCCAAGGTCAAGGCGCATATCGAACAAAGCACAGGCATACCTGTCAGCTGCGGCCTTGCCACGACATATACATTAGCCAAGGTAGCCACTTGGTATGCCAAACACTACAACGGATATGGAGGCATCTGCGTTCTGCCCAAAGAAAAGGTTGAAGTGGCTCTCAAGGGAATGCCCATAACAGACCTATGGGGTATAGGACGAAGAACCGCTCCGCGCCTCGTCTACCTAAACATCAATACAGCACTCGACCTCTACTCTTTAGACGAGCACGAAGTCAGACGCCTGCTCAATATCAATGGTGTCCGCACATGGAAAGAACTGCACGGCATCCCAGCCATCAACATAGACCGCCTCTCACGCCAAAAGTCGATAGTGCATTCACATACATTCGCTTTCATGACATCCGACAAAACTCAACTTCACACCTATATCGCCGACTATGCCATGGCTGCTGCACGCAAGCTGCGCGACCAGCATTCTGTCTGCCAAGGCGTGTCAGTGTTCCTTTGCACAAACCGCTTTAGAGAAGACCTCGAACAGTATGACTGTTTCGAGACTGAAAAACTAAGAGTAGCCTCTGCTGACTCCATAGTCATAACCAACGCTGCCGCTCAAGCACTGGAACGCATCTACCTGCCAGGTTTCCAATACAAAAGAGCAGGTGTCGTACTCTCAGACATAACGAGCGACGAAGCCATCCAACTCGACCTTTTCAGTAATGATGCTCCCAACTTAGAGAAATCACGCAAACTGATGTCTGCCGTTGACAACCTCACCGACCGCTACGGCATGGGAGCAATCAAACTGGGGTCACAGCAGACTGATAAACCAGAAACAGACATCAGCAATATTCAACCGCCGCAAACTAATTCATAGCCTCACCCTGAATCTATGTCACCTACTTGTCTGCAGCGCAATCCTCCATATCTGTTTCCCTAACCATATTAGACACCATTCCGTCAGGACATGTTTCCAACAAATCGTAGAAATTGAGCTGACCATTTTGTTCGTCATTCGTCTTCATTCTCTCCAGACCCTCTTTTCGTGATTTTTCACACATACTAAAATCAAATCTATTGGAAATCAACCTCACAGTTTCCGAACAATCAACTGAGTCAGAAGGACTGATTCTTTCGATATCATTAAAGAGTCGTATTAAAGACCGACCTACAGCCCATGCCAGATTAACAGGCACAGCATTTCCAATCTGTTTATACTTGTCACTCATAGTACCTGCAAAAAGCCAATTATCTGGAAATGTTTGGATTCTTGCATATTCTCTTACTGTCAATGGTCTTGTTTCTATAGGGTGACATCTTTCCGTTTGTTTCTGACAAGGCGAGCATGTCAATGTCAAAGAAGGTTCATCAAGTGACAGGCGACGTGCCATTCCTGTTTTTCCACCGCCAAGCAGCCAACTTCCACCCATATACTCCTTAGCTATATCATCAGGCAGGTCTCGCCAATCTCCACCTTGAGGAACCAACTTCAGAACTTCAACTTTCTTTTGCGGATATTTAACACCTTCTGCGTCGGGAACATCAGTATCAAAAATTTCACTTTTATATAGAGCATCACGCAAAGTCATTACTCGCGAAAAAGGAGACGGCCAATGAAACTCTACCTTGTGAGCCAGATCATTCCTAATCGCTATCATAATGAGCCTTTCACGTTTCTGAGGTACTTGATACATTATTGCCTTCAGCACACGCGGCTCCACAAGCGTGTACCCCAAATCACTAATGGCATTTTTAATTATTTTAAAAGTACGGCCGTTGTCATGAGAGATTAACCCTTTAACATTCTCACACATGAAGACCTTTGGGTTTATCTCCTTGACAGCCCTTGCCAACTCAAAAAATAAAGTGCCTCTCGTATCATTGAATCCTCCTTGCTTACCTGCATAAGAGAAAGCCTGACAGGGGAAGCCTCCCGAAAGGAAATCCACCTTTCCTTTTAATGGAGAAAAATCAACGTTTCGTACATCACCTTCAATGATATTCCATTGAGGTCGATTCATTCTCAAAGTATCGCAGGCAAATTTTTCAAACTCATTCAACAATACATGTTTGAATCCAGCCAACGACAAACCGAGAGCAAGCCCACCTCCGCCCGCAAAAAGCTCAACAGACGTAAATTCACGAAGTGGTTGCGTCTCTCGCTCATCGTTCCAGCAACTGTTGAGCATAGCATCCACCTCTGGAATAGAATCCACCTCTTCCAGATAAAAACCTCTGATACCATTCTCCACATGTGAAGGGTACACACCTTTTTCAGCCCACCTCTTTACTGTGGCGTTTGACGTTCCGACTAAAGCCGCCAAATTATTCTCAGATATAAACCGCATCTTACAAACCGCCTCTTTTTGTTATCTCATTCGCAATTTCGTCAACCTTTTGCAGTATGAGCGAACTTCCATTTATTTCATCTTCCTCCACAACCTCTCCGAAAGCCTTAGCCAAACGATAATAGAAATTCATGTCGCCTGTTATATGTTCCCAAAATTCAGAACCACAATATACAGGGTATGTCGCAGCAATGGCCTTGTAATTTGCAGAAATTCGCTCACCATACAAGACCCCAACAATCATATCATCCATCTGCAACGGGATTCTGTCCAACCGCGCCTTCCCAATAAGACGTTTGAAATGACCAAGTATAGTTACCACATCATCCTTATTTATTGTTTGCGGACCAGCCTTGCATTGACAGTATTTCCGTCTTCCATCTATAGCATCAATAAATTCAATGTCTATACCATCTATACCAGATGCACACCCCATCACTTCCGCAAGTTGAGAGATGAATATCTGGACATTCTGCCCAAAGCTCGTGTTTACGCTTGTACCGAGAATGCGTGGATAAATTAAGGCTTTCGCCATCGACTGCGGAGATGTGTCACCACACAAGAAAGCAGACAGATAATTGATGAGGAAAGGGTTTATGTCAAAATCCCTCAATCGCAATTTTTGAAGATTCCTAATGTGATTTGGTATTATAGACGAACGGAAATAATCCTTCCCGCTTTTTATTATAGCCAGTTTCTGTTCTTCTGTCATTTCATTGTATAATTATAAATATATCACTTCACAAGCAGACTTTTCATCTTTCAGACCGCTAAGATATAAAAAATAACGCACACAAGAGTCTTTTATTTCAAAAATTCATCAAGAATCGTTCATTTTCTTGCACCTGCAATAGTTTTTTCCACCATTTGCCAGCAACAATATTTCGACATATCCACATACTCTCTCTCCATCAACACCGCACCACATATATACAACATGAATAAAGAGGGTACACCAACCAGACTATTGGTATACCCTCTTTCCATACCCCATCAGGGGATTAGTGCTTAACTATCGCATAAAAAGCAATTTGCACATTCATTATCGAATCACATACTTAGATCCGTTAACTCTATTGATGTTGACACCGCGCTGTGGCTGAGCGAGACGCACACCCGTTGTAGAGTAATATTCAGCAGGAGCAGATTCTGCACCCAAATCAGGAATGGCATCAGGTTCGCCCGCCCCCTCTGATACGAACCGCCAAGAGATGACCTCGGCATCCATATCGCTTGTATAGACAAAGTAGAGGTAGGAGACAAATCCTGACTGCTCAACAGAGAGAGGCACAGTTACAGTCTGTTCTCCCTCACCATTGAAAGCAGCAACAGCTATTGGAGCTGCATCAATAGCCCCACAACGCACCTCAAGCGCACCAGTCCCCTTGACCTTAAGAACAAGGCTGCGAGCAGGAACATCAATAGCCCCAAAGTCCACACCACGTACCATCCACCAGTTCTTCGCAGACGAAGCCCTCATCTTGCCAGACTGCTCTTCAAACGGATTGACACGAGCTACCGTGAGCTGAGGCACACCAGTGATAGCGGCACCCTTCTCTGTCATTTTCGGAATTTTACATACAGCCTCCGCCACCGCAATCTTGTTCATGTGCAGATTGCGGTAACCGCCGCTATAACCCCATTGACGCTCAAGCCAATGAGTGTGATAGAGGAGGTAATAAGACGAGCCGAACTTCTGGAGATGCGAGTGGTTATTACCGTATGGATAACCGAGAGCACCAGGATTAGGCAACATCTCACCCTTGTATGTCCATTTGTTGGCGAGAGGATCCGTAGAAGTCATGTATACGATAGAGCATGCAGACGGTGCAGGCAACGCCTTGCTGAACGAAGACCAGTCAGAGGCGATAGACCATCTGGTGCAATATGAGAACATCCACTTACCACCGATGTAGTTGAGTTCATTAGCTTCGAAATGGCATGGAGCAGAGATTGGCACGATGTCACTCGCCAAACTTATCATGTCATTGCCCAACTTAACTATGCGGGCATTGCCAGGCTGAAGTTCTGTGCCAGTGACATCACCTCCACCAAAAGCGAGATAAGCCTCTGTGCCATCATCATTCATTGCCACACCTGGATCAATGATATTTGACATCTTACCAAGCCCAGGAGTAGAGCTGTCTATGAGAGCCCTGCCAAGCGGATCTGTCCAAGGTCCCTCTGGTGAAGTAGCGGTAAGCACTCCTATGCCAGCCGCGCTGTTGGTGAAGTACATATAGAAATGTGTCTTTCCATCAGCCTCCTCACGGCTCACGACAGAAGGAGCCCAAGACGTCCATATCCATGGAGCAATCTTCTTCACATCAATGACGCCATGGTTAGTCCAATTGACCATGTCGGCAGTAGAAAGGCATACAAGTTGAGTAATCTGACCGTATGTATTAGCCTTCATCCCTGTTGACACATCAAACTCCTGCTGGTCGTTTGTGGCATAGACATATAGACGTCCGTTATACTCCACAGATGTGGGGTCTGCCATGAGCTGAGTGTCAGAGAGCGGATTGCCATAATCAGGCTGCTTGGGCGACTCAGCCAGTTCCGGCACAACAGGAGCATCCTTTATAAACTGAAAAGTGTAAAACACACCAGGCTGGAGCTTGACCTTAGGCAGATTAGTTCCAGTAGCGTACAGATCTGTCACATCTGTGGCAATACGGTTGACAGCCTCTCCTGTAGCCACTTGCACTATCTTGGCTGGAGCGAAAGGCAATTTGAGAGTCAAGTTATACACATCGGTGCTTGAAGTATTAAGCACAAAGACAGAAACCGTGTCGGCAGTCTCATTTATATATGTACTGCCGCCAATAAGCTTGCCCGAAGAATCATTAAGAGTAGATTTGACACGCGTGCGACCAGTAGCATACTTGGCATAGTGACCAAAGACATAAGCGCGCTTCCACAGTTCGGCATCGCCTCCACCATGGTTACATGCAAAAAAGTCATACACCATGTTATAGTACACATAAGCATTGTAACCAGCTGCCATAGCCTTCTCAATGCTCTCTATCATAGGATATTCAGCTGAGAACTCACCCTTGTAAGTGCTCTTGTCGTAGCCAATAAAGAACTCCGTCATCCACATCGGCTTCTTCGTCTTGGATGTCACGGTGCTGACAAAAGACCAATCGTTGGTGCCGTAAAGGTGATTACCCCAAATGTCTATATTCTGCACAGCCTCTGGGATGGAAAGAAGTTTCTTGTTATAGTTTTGCTGTCCCCACCCGAAACACTCAGGCCCCATAATCTTGCAGGAAGGGTCAACAGCCTTGCGCGCAGCAGTCACCATCGCCGCCATCTCCGAAGGCGAATAGATGCAGCTCTCGTAACTCGCATGCTCCACGCCATTGTCTGTAGCTGTAGGAGTATAGTCACTCTCATTCTGGATAGATATCATGTCAATGCGAGCACCCTTCTTAGCCATAGTCTGCCTATAACGTTCGAGGAAGTCAGCAAAGTCATCATAGCAAGCAGGGTTGATGGCACCTCCGTTAGACCCCTCCCCACCCCAAGAGTGGAGATAGAGCGGCCACACCCATGTGCCGAAATCATTCTGATACTTGTCTGTGTTCTGCGTCTTATACCACTTAGGTGGAGTCCAAGGAGTAGCGAAAACCTGCAACCCCGGATTGACAGCACGAGCCCATCGTATAGGATTGCCATACTCACCCCATCCGCTCTCATTCGGATTGATGCGGACACGCATGATGTTGAGACCAATCTGATCCTTACCTTGCCCCCATAGCATCTCAGCCTTAGCCCGGGTATAGACATCGCCCCACTGGCCATTCATTCCCGTTCCGCCAAACCCGTCGATATGCTGATACTTGGTGCTGGCAGTAATTAGCAGAGTAGCAGTCCTGGTCTTCTGCGCGCAAATATTCCCCAACGGAAGGAGGGAAGCCATTGCAAATAAGATAATGTTCTTTTTCATAATTGTCACTCTTTGTTCATATAATTGTTATCAGTTATTCTTTGATTGGATAAAAGCATACCAATGCATGCCAAATATCTATTTCCACACTGCAAATTTACGAAAAACACGCATTTCCACCATTGACGGCTACGCCAAAGGTGAAGTAGTCCTTGTAAGCCTCTTTCAGACTTGCGGGGCCATTGTCGACCCGACGACCAAACTGGGCGTGCGCCGAGCCTGCCATAAGTAATGCGAGCAGGCATGTTAAGAATGTTTTTTTCATCGTTTTTGTTAGGTTTGATTGATTAGTAACTAAGAATATCTCTTAATATATATAATAATGTGTAATAAGATGAATTTTGTCGGGAGATTATAGCGGTTATAGCAGCTATAGCGGCTATAATAGCTATAGCGGCTATAATAGCTATAGCGGCTATAATAGCCATAATAGCTATATCAAAGTTCCACTTTTACTTCTCCTCCTGCAGTCTTGGTTGGATAGTAGAATGCTGCATAGCGTGAGCCCATGAATAAACGCATGAAGTCGAAGCGCATCTTGTAATCCTTAGAACCAATCTGGGTGAACTTGACTCCGTCAAAGCTATAGTAGAAATTGGCATTGTCAGTACCTGGGGTGAACACTCCGTCCATGCGGAGGTAGATTTTTTTAAGTTTGGACTTTGGTATCTTGACACGCTCCACTTCCTTTGCCTTAACATCGGTGATGGCCTTGGTGCGATTGTCGAGGCGCACGTTCTCTTCGCTCATGACGAGGAAGTAGTTTGAGCCCTCGCGCTTGATGGAGAGGATGCCTGAGTCGCCATTGAAGGCTGCGATGCCAGCGCAGTCTCCATCCTTCATCTTGCGAGCGTCAATGCAGATGGTGTCAGAACATGCTGGTCCCCATGTGCGCCATGTGATGGTGTTGCGCGCATCAAAGATAGACTTGGCAATGACTGATGTGCGGAGAGTGACGTAAGAGCCAGGCTTGGTGAGGCTGCCTGTCTCTGTGGTGATATCGTCCTTGATGAAGTTGTGATTCCACTGGTAGTCCTTGTCGATAACGGCATAGGCGGGTTCTTTATGACACTCGCAGTCGCCATCGAGGGCTACTGTCTCTGGGATGATGCCATCGCCTCTGGTGCCGAGCATTGGCCATCCGTCAATCCATGAGCATGGTTCGATGGTGAGGACACGTCCGCAGCCGCCACGGTCTTGGAACATCACTCCGTACCACTCTCCATGCTTGCCGTCCACGATAGTGCCCTGGCCTGCGTATGGGAATCCGCCAAACTCGCTTTTGAGGATGACCTTAGAGTCGTATGGGCCTTCTATGTTCTTGCTTCGATAGGCTATCTCCTGACGGCCGGTCTTTGGCCATGAGATGCAGAGGAGGTAGTACATGCCATCGTGCTTGACCACTCGGCTGCCCTCGTGGAGTCCGTCAGGACGGCCATTGAGCTGGAGCTTCTTGCGTATGCCGCCTTTCTTCTCGGCTGTGAGGTCTGGTTCGAGTTCGACGAGAGTGATGTCGCCACTGCCTGAGAACACATACACGCGGCCGTCATCGTCGAAGAAGAGGGACGAGTCGTGATAGGCTGGCAGACGGCTGTGGAGTTTCCATCCCTTAGCTGGGTCGTCAGTCTTAAAGACCATAGATTTGTGAGGGTCGTCATTGGCTACAAACAATGCCCAGAACGTGCCATTGTTATATCTCAAAGATGTGGCCCATTGTCCACGTCCGTAGACTGTGCCCTCTTTGAGGTCGTAGCGAGGCGTGTCTTTGATTTCGTCGAAGAGGTAGGAGACAGTCTCCCAGTGGACGAGATCATTGCTGCGCATGACAGGGCCTCCGGGGAAGAGGTGCATGGTTGTTGTAACTAAATAATAATAGTCACCCACACGGATAATGTCTGGATCAGGGGTGTCGGCCCAAATGAATGGATTCTTCACCTGGATGGTCTGCGCTGATGCCATTGTGGCAATGAGGAGGCAGACGGCTGCAAGGATTTTTTTCATGAGAAGATTGTTTTTAGGCTACGCTCAGCCACACAGGGTGTGAAGCGGATGCGATGTTGCCGGTTTAACTATTTGGATGCAAAATTACAAATAAACATCTTTCCTCACTATAAGATATGTAACATGTTCTTTCACTTATGTTACATATTGCATTATTTTGAATTATTCTATCCATGCAACATGGTAAATCCTGGCCTAATCTCAACATCTTGTCTTGCAACTGCAAACAGAAAAAGGGGGTGTGTCAGTCTTTCTCGACACACCCCCCAACCAAAATACATTACTTAATCAACCAATTCTTTCTGAGAGAGACTATACAATAAACGTACCGTCCACTCTCTGGCTCCAGCACTGATTTCTCAATCAATGTTGAAACATAAATATAATTTAGAGTTATTACGTGCTTCTTAGTTTAGCTTGTACACCTTCTTCACACCGTTGTATGTGCAGGTGACAATAGCTCGGCCATCTGTTATCTTTCCCACCTCTATCTTCACGGCTGGATCTGTTGCTGTAGCCTTGATGACAGACTTGGATGTGAGAGGTGCATAGGCCTGATAATTTGTTGCATCCATGAAACCGTTGTCGTTGGTAGCAAACTGCGGAGCAGTTGGAAGGCTTACTTCCTTGCCATCGACTGTGATATTCACCTGTGGCACAACAGGAGGCTCACAGATTGAACCATTGCGAGAGAAGCCAATACCGTGGAGGTCGAAGAGTCCCTGCGGACGCTGAGGTTGCTGCTGGCGGCCAAACTGACCACGGTTGTTCTCGGGCTGCTTCACCTCTGGTCCTTCAACCACAAGGTAGATGGCATGTTTGCCCTTGAGTCCTTCTACTACTGGGACTGGAACCTTGTATGTTGTGGCCTTGCGCTGGGCATCTGCTGGCACATTGATGACGGCTATCTCCTTACCGTTCCATGTGCTATTGGCGTATGGACCGTCAAGCATGACGTGTATCTTGAATGCTCCATGTCCACCGGGAGTCAGATTGAGGCAAAGAGTCGCATTGTCACCCTTCTTGGCTCCGTCAAATGCCTTAACTCCCTTGGTGTCTTGTGGAAGGCCGCCGAATCCAAAGTACTTGAATCCTACGATACCGCGGTTGGTGATGCCTGCGAGGTCCATGCTGTTGTTCCAGTTGTCGAAGTTGTCCTGCATCCAGTTGTTGCCATTGACATAGCAGGCTATTCCGGCTGAGTAGTACTTATATGGTGGAAGTCCAAAAATCTGGAAGCCTTCTGAAGTCACCTCCGCACCTGTGTAGCATGTGCCATCGGATGCCGATGCTGTCCACTCGTTGTTCTTGACGTATGGGTCGTATGCTGTGATGCGCACCTTTCCTCCGTCGGCAACTTTCTTCTTGTCCCACTCTATTTTGATTGGGGCGACCATTGCTTGGCGAGCGTTGCCGAAGCCGCGTGGCGGACGATGATAGAACACGTACCACTGGCCGTTGATTTCCTGGATAGAGCCATGTGTGTTATGGCCGAAGTTGGTGGTTGTGAGGCGGCTGCCATCTTCATTTGGCACTACTCCACGAGAGTCGACGAGCACACCGCCTGAGCGCCATGGACCGAGCGGACTGTCGCCAAAGGCATAGCGGAGAGCCGAATTTGTTGAGCCGAGTCCGTAGTCTGGGCCTGAATAACCAGAGAACACCATCACGTATTTGTTGCCGACCTGGCGGATTGAGGAAGCCTCGAAGAAGTTGAAGTCGCCTGGATTCTGTCCCTTATAGAGTGCTGGATATTCTGTGCCCTTTGGGTCACGCACTTCTCCATAGCGTTCGCTGGCTGGGATGAAATAGTCGTGAATCTTGGTGCCTGGACGTACTGCATACATGTTGTCTTGGTCGAGCTCGTATGCTGTAGAGTGACGGAATCCGTAGAAGACATAGGCACGGAAGCCTTTATCATAGTCAGGGTCTTTCTTGTTGGTGATGTTTTCAATGAAGACTGACGGGTCGAAGTCTATGAGTGAACCGTCTACACATTGTGTGCCGTCCTCTGTGAGATTGACTGGAGTGAAAGGTCCGTTTGGACGGTCACCCTTGCAGACCATGGCGACACGTCGCCATCCTCGTGAGTGGGGATAGAGCCAGTAGGTCTTCTTGCCTGTTGCGCGGTCTTTGACCTCCACAAGGTCTGGCGCATACATCGTGTCCCACTTGCCATTGACATAATGGCTGAAGATTGGGCCTTCATCACGCCACTGGCTAAGGTCTTCTACTGGCGCTGACCACATGCGGATGTCATTGCCACAATATGCTGTATAGGTGAGGTCGTGGGAGCCAATGATATAAGCGCGGTACTTGCCTGGATTGTCAGGGTCTTCAAACACGCGTGGCTCGCCGTCTGGCAGGTGCTCCCAAAGTGGGAGATAAGGGTTCTGGGCATTGGCTGTCGCACAGGCCAAGCACATCAGAGCGTTAATGATTAGCTTTTTCATAAAGTTTAAGTATTTAGTTTAATTATTATTTGGAGATAGGTGATTTAGCTATAGAAGCTATAGAGATTATAGCTGTTATAGAGGTTATAGTTGTTATAGCAGCTATTAAAGCTATAAAGGCTACTAAAGCTATTAAAGCTATAAAGGCCACTAAAGCCATTAAAGCTACAGTCTTGCTCCCTCTACGCAGACTTTCTTTCCTGCCACGACAGGTATCTCATACTCATAGACGCCGTCGTGCTGCGCTGTCTCTATTAGTCCCTTGGCTGAGAGTCTGTCTTTGCAGCGCAGGCGAAGTGTGCCATCTTGCTGGGCTGTGATTGCAGCAGACGTGAGTTTGCCTTCTTTCCAGGAGATGCTGAGTTCATATCCTCCGCGAGCCTTTATGCCGCTTATTGACCCTGCTGGCCATGCATCGGGCAAGGCTGGCAGGAGGTGGATGTATGGCTTAGCGTCGGTGATGGGGTCGCTCTGCATGAGCATCTCCACGATGCCGGCTGTCACTCCGAAGTTGCCATCAATCTGGAAGGGGGGATGGGCATCAAAAAGGTTGGGGAAGGTACGGCCGTCTGGATACTGACGTTCCTTGCCTTCGTTGGGCAGAAGCCGGAGCATGTTGCTGATGATGGTAAAAGCGTGGTTGCCGTCAAGCATGCGCGCCCAGAAATTGGTTTTCCAACCCAGACTCCATCCTGTGGCTTGGTCGCCTCTCTGCTTGAGAGTAACGCCTGCGGCCTTCCAGAGGTCTGGTGTCTTGTAGGGAGAGATCTGGCTGGAGGGGTAGAGCCCATAGAGGTGGGATATGTGGCGATGCTCATTGCGTGGGTCATCAAGATCCTCTCTCCACTCCTGCAGTTGTCCATATTGGCCAATCTTCATTGGAGGCAACATGGCAATGGCCTTAGTAAGTTTCTGCTGATAATCAGCATCTTTATCCAATTCACGGGCTGCAAAGAGTGCCTGTGAGAGCACATCACGCGCTATCTGGTTGTCCATAGTGCAACCAGCGCATACAGGTGACTGCTTGCCCCTGCCTCCCTGCTCAGGAGAAACGCTTGGAACCACGAGGAGTTCACCATCACGCTCAACCATATAGTCGAGATAGAAATCAGCCGCACCCTTTAATATCGGGTAATACTCATTGAGAAAATCCTTGTCGAGAGTATACTGGTAATGTTCCCACAAATGAGTGGAGAGCCAACCGCCACCGTTGGGGAACATACCCCAAAAAGCTCCGTCTACAGGACCGGCTATGCGCCAAAGGTCGGTGTTGTGATGAGCCATCCATCCGCGACAGCCATACATAGCGCGCGCTGTCTCAACTCCTGTCAGACTGAGGTCACGTATCATGGAGAAAAGTGGCTCTGCCGTCTCGCTGAGGTTGCACACTTCTGCCGGCCAATAGTTCATCTCGGCATTGATGTTGATAGTGTACTTGCTGTCCCATGGCGCATTCATCTTATCGTTCCAGACTCCTTGGAGGTTGGCTGGCTGGCCACCTTTCTGTGAAGAGGAGATGAGGAGGTAACGTCCATAGTTGAAGAGGAGAGCGACCATGCCCATATCTTGACTGCCATAGAACTTATCCAAACGCTGGACTGTAGGCAGGCTCTGGTTGTCGGTAGAGGGGAGCGATAACTTAACTCTGTCGTACTGGCTCTTATAGAGTGTCACATGGCGCTTATGCAGTGTGGCGAATGGCATGGTCTCCGCAGCCTTTAGATACTGCTCGTTTTTAGCAGACGCATCGCCAGACACATCGTTGTAATTGACGAAGTTTGTTGCCGCTGACACATAAAGAGTTGCCTCTGTGGCATTGTCTATTTTCAAGGCATTGCCTTCTGCTATAATGCGCCCGTTGGTCTTGACATCTGTGCGGCACTGTGCCGTGAGAGCAGCCTTGATGCCTTCCTGATCAGCGCCTTTGATGGTTGCGACCAAGGTTGCGCCTTCTGCTTTCACTTCTGTAGGCAGCAGGCATGACTGTGTGAGAGTAAAGGACAGTGCACCCTTCTTGCTTGCCTTGATGTTGACCAAGACCACACCGTCAGCGAGCGAGGCGATGACCTTGCGTGTGTACTTCACATTATTATATATATAAGAGGTGCTGCTGGTAGCAGTCTGAAGGTCAAGGTCGCGCACGTAGTCTTTCACATCCTTGTGACCAAACTGGAGGTTCAAACTACCAAGCGTGAGGTATCGCATGCCGTGAGGACCTTTGACAAACTCGCGATTGATGATATTCTCGGCCTCTTTCTCTTTTCCGTCAAAGATGAGACTTCTCACTTCTGTCAGATAACGGAGGGAGGTGGAGCTGTTGTTGTTGTGAGGGCCACCGCTCCAGAATGTTTCCTCGTTGAGTTGTATTTGTTCGGTATCAGTGCCACCGAAGACCATAGCACCCATGCGAGAATTGCCAAGGGGCAAAGCCTCAAGCCAGCATGTGGCTGGTGCATCATACCAAAGTCTCTGGTCGTTGTCTAACTTCTCAGCGGCCATAGCCACTGCGCAAACAAATAGCATGAACGACATCAGAGTCCATTTTTTTT
>JAXJBE010000043.1:0-9223 GCA_036303125.1 Bacteroidaceae bacterium | reverse complement strand
TCCTGATGGAATCCTCACCAACGTATCCCTCATGCTGCGCTTCACCACAGCCGACAAGGGACGCAAAGGCTCCATCTATATCGATGGCACAAAGATTGCAGCCATCGCTATTCCAAACAGCGTCAAGGATTCGGAAAACGGATTCTACAACAGAGAATACCGCATCCCCGACAACCTTCTCATCAATCCTGACGGCTCTGCCAAGAAGAAGGTCGTCTTCCGCATCAAGGCAGACAGCAACACTCTTATGCCTGGCCTCTACTATCTGCGACTACTCAAGGACTACAACGACCACGCTTACCAGTGGCACGCCACAGATTGGGTGACAGGCGATGCAGGCAGAGTGACACAGGACAAATTTACTTATAACGAAAACAATACAATCACCATCAAGGCAGGCACAGGGGCTAACAACCTGTGCCTGTCCCTGCATATAAATGACGACATGGAGTATCTCGTCAACTCACGACAGAAATACCTCGTCGTCGTGGCCACCAATGCCAAGACAACATCTGGCTCAGCCTATCTCTGGTGGCTCAACGGCATAAACAGAGGCTCCAGCGTGGCTCCCACCAAGATTACAGCCGTAGCTCCCTATCCAAGCACATCATCATTGCAGAAAGATCCATGCTTCATCTGGGACATGACTCAATCAGGTCTCGACTCCAACAATACCGGTGACGAATTTTCTATCTGCCAAGGATCTACCATCCTCGGCCTCACATCCTCCACTGGCACATCCACCATACGCTACATCGGATTCATCTCAGACCTCTCCGAACTCGAAACAGCAGTCAGCCTCTCACCGCTCCCTTCTGCACACACGTCCCACACATCCACATCAAACGCTATTACCTACGACATCTCGGGTCGCACCATTTCTAATGCAACCACTTCTCAAATCACAATCCTTGGAGGCAAGAAGGTTATTACTTCTAAATAACCAATTGGCCTCCAGCATGATTCCTCAAAATAACAGACAGGCTCTCAACATACATCCACGTTATCGTTGAGAGCCGTTTTCATTCTTTCTCATAACAAACGAAACAGCCGGCACCCACTCTCTGACACTCTTATACGACTGCAGAGCTGTGTCACGGGCATCCACCGTCAGTCGAGACGGGTCAATACCGAAGTCCTCCACCAGAGACTTGCGGACGACTTCAGCCCTTTTCTCTGCCAGAACAAGGTGATATTCCCTGTCATCATCAGCAATAATATCGGGATGGCCAACAATAGTGAGACTAACATCATGGTTAGCGCGCAGGAAACGAGCTACCTGCTCCACTCTTCGCATTGACGATTCGTTGAGATAATAAAAACCAGAATAGAAAGGCACAGTCGAACGCATAGCCTCGCCATATCTTACCGTCTCATCCATAGGCGTGCTGCACATGGCAAGCACAGGGTCCATATATGGCTGACGCGGAGGAGCCTGAAAACGCCGCATCCCCTGTTTCCCATTCTTGAAATGGTAAACAAGATTGAGCATCACATCCAAATAAAAGTCTATCTTGTTGCTGTTAGACACACCGTTATACTTATTGTCAGTCATGTTTCCCCTCACCTCAGCACAGAAGTCAAGAGCCTTGCCGAGTTCGAGAGCGCATTGCAAGCCCATGTGCCCTGCGGGATAGATGCCGCCCTTGTCGTCTACAGGATAATAAGGAAGTTGATTCCACAGCTTCAGTTTCTTGTCAAAGTCAAAAGTGCCTATCACACCACCGCCAAAGATGAAGTTCCATGTGAGCACACGTGTCTCATCATAACCGAAAAACAAATTCGTGATATTAGCCACGCCCGACAGCGAGGCATTCCAGCACTTGAACTTATACCGCCCGCTGCCATACACCTCAGGCACACCGTTCACCATGCTGTCATTGCAACGCGACGTATGCATGTTAAATCCTCCAAGCAATCTCATTCCGAAGACAGGAGTGAAATTGTAGCCCACCATAATATTGTACGAAGGAAGCTGGTTGGCGATAAAGTCCGAGGCCACAGCATTTTCGGCCAGGCACTGGCTATATCCCACACCTATGCCTGCATACCAGTCTCCATGCTTATGCTTCTCCACATACGACTGCGCTGACACGTTCATTGTCTGAGCCAGACAGCAAGCGGCAGCTATTACCTTTATTGACACATTCATGATTTTGACCATATTGCATTCCCACACATGCAGGAAATCTTGATTTGACATTGTCAGATAAATATCTCTAATGAGCATTTTACCTTTTCATCATACAAAGTTAATTAAAATTCACATACAAAATCATTTATACAATCAAAAAAACACAAAAGCCGTTTAATTATGACCAATAAACCACAAATTAAGGACTATAACATATAAATACAAAGAAGAGCAAGGACACTGTGCGCCGTCCCTGCTCTTCATGATAATAATTATGCTTAAAACACGAATCTCCAGCCACTTTACGACTGCTTATGATTGATGCAGATGCCCTGGAGATACCACTCGTAGAGTCTGTGGATACCGTCCTCAATCTCTATGGTATGATGCCATCCGAGACGATGGAGCTTGCTCACATCCGTCAGCTTCTTCATCGTGCCGTCAGGTTTAGTTGAGTCCCATCGGAGTTCTCCCTTGAAGCCTATTTCGGCTACAATCTTCTCCGCCACCTCTTTGATAGAGATTTCCTTACCTGTGCCCACATTGATGTGGCAATTGCGTATTTCCTTTATTCCGTCACGGTTGACCACAAAGTCGCTGTTCTCAACGACATCTTTGAAGTCGACATTAAGAAGACAGTGGACAGAGGCGTCAGCCATCTCCTCACTCCACAGGAACTCACGCATCGGAGCACCAGTTCCCCATAGAGTGACAGACTCCAGAGTGATGCCATAGTGGCGGAGCACTTGAAGAATTGTGAACTCATCGCTCATTGCTGTAGCCATGATAGTCTGCGAAGCCTGTCTTGAAGCTTCATCAGGTTCACCCTGACCGTCCACCATTTTTGGAACCTTCATAGTCACAGGACGAAGGCTGAGGTCTTTGCGCACAGCAGCCCAGTCGCCTTCATTGAGACATTTAGCAAGATAAATCTTGCGTATCATCGCCGGCAGGACATGTGAGTTCTCCAAATGGAAGTTGTCGTTAGGGCCATAAAGATTGGTAGGCATGACAGCAATGTAGTTGGTGCCATACTGCAAGTTGAACGACTCGCACATCTTCAGACCTGCAATCTTAGCGATGGCATAAGGTTCGTTGGTATATTCAAGCGTAGATGTCAGCAGGCAGTCTTCAGGCATCGGCTGAGGAGCATCGCCAGGATAGATGCACGTCGAACCGAGGAAGAGCAACTTCTTCACCCCGTGTTTCCATGCCTCTCCGATGACATTCTGCTGAATCTGCAGATTCTGATAGATGAAGTCAGCTCGATACTGTAGGTTGGCCATGATACCGCCGACATGAGCTGCTGCCAGCACAACGGCATCAGGCTGCTCTGCGTCAAAGAAGGACTTCACGGCAACAGGGTCAAGGAGGTCGAGCTCAGAGTGAGACTTGCCGACGAGATTCTCATAGCCACGCGCCTTGAGGTTGTTCCAGATGGCAGAGCCCACAAGGCCGTGATGACCGGCGACAAATATTTTTGAGTCTTTAGATAACATAGTGTTGTTCGGTTGATTGGAGCTATTTACTAACTATAGGCTGCAGCTTCCATTATCTGTTGAAAACATGGAAGCTGCAGCCGACAGGAATCTTACTACTTCACCACTCCCTTCTCGAGATACTCGGCGAGATTGGTGCGCATGACGGAAGCGACATGATCAGCAGCCACCTTCTCCATGTCGTGCTTCACCATGATAGACACGAGCTGTTCGAAAGATGTTGTCTGAGGATTCCATCCGAGCTTCTCCTTGGCCTTTGTCGGGTCTCCCCAAAGGTTGACCACATCTGTAGGGCGGTAAAAGTCCGCTGACACTTCCACGAGAGTCTTGCCAACGAGCTCGGCCGGACCAGCCACGCATATACCCTTCTCGTCCATGCCTTCGCCTTCAAACTTCAGCTCAATGCCGGCAGCCTTGAATGCGCAATAGGCAAATTCGCGCACTGAGTGCTGCACACCTGTGGCGATGACGAAGTCTTCTGGCTTGTCCTGCTGAAGGATAAGCCACATGCACTCTACATAGTCCTTGGCATATCCCCAGTCGCGGAGAGAAGACAGATTGCCGAGATAGAGCTTTTCCTGCTTGCCCTGAGCTATGCGGGCAGCGGCGAGTGTTATTTTACGCGTGACGAAAGTCTCGCCACGGCGCTCTGACTCATGGTTGAAAAGAATGCCTGAGCAGCAATACATGTTGTAAGCCTCGCGGTATTCCTTGACGATCCAGAATCCGTAGAGCTTTGCTACAGCGTATGGGGAATAAGGGTGGAAAGGAGTGTTTTCGTTCTGTGGAACTTCTTCGACCTTGCCATAGAGCTCAGATGTCGACGCCTGATAGATGCGGCACTTGTCAGTGAGTCCGCAGAGTCTGACAGCTTCAAGCACGCGAAGCACTCCCACAGCGTCTACATCGGCTGTGAATTCGGGAGAGTCGAAACTGACCTGCACATGAGACTGAGCAGCAAGATTATAAATTTCAGTTGGCTGCACCTTGCTCACTACCTGAAGCATCGACATTGAGTCGCTGAGGTCAGCATAGTGAAGGTGAAAGTTGGGAGCACCCTCAAGATGAGCTATGCGCTCGCGATAGTCTACAGATGAGCGGCGTATGGTGCCATGCACTTCATAACCTTTTGCAAGAAGGAATTCAGACAGGTATGAACCATCTTGTCCTGTTATACCTGTGATAAGAGCAACTTTTCTTTCCATGCAATTAAGAATAAATAAATGAATGAATAATAAATAAAGATGTTAACTGATATCTATATAAATATCGATTGAACAAGCCAATCCGAGGGTTTCTCGTTCTTCAAACCCTGCGAAAAAGACATAACGCTTCTCAATCAAGGCACAAAGTTAGCAAAAAAACGGATGGCAATACTAATATCATGACAATTAAATGACACTTAAAGTTTAAAATACCGATTATTGAGTATTGTTTGATTTCAATAAAGGTCGTATCTTTGCATCCGAAAAAACAGACGGACTCTGCTGCAGGCATGAACATAGAGCAGCTCCTGAGCATAGCCCATCATCATAACACATACTGAGCCGCACTCTTGCGGCCACAGAGAACACAATCGAAGACATGAAACTTTCAGAACTAAAGACAGGACAGACCGGTGTCATCGTGCGAGTCATGGGACACGGCGGTTTCCGCAAACGAATCGTAGAGATGGGATTCATCAAGGGACAAAGCGTGGAAGTGGAACTCAACGCCCCACTCCATGACCCTGTCAAATATAAAATAATGGACTATGAGGTGAGCCTGCGCAGAGCCGAGGCCGACCTCGTTGAGGTGGTCAGCGAGGAGGAGGCCATGGAATGGGAAGCCGCACACCCTGCTCCGCAAGCCATGGTGGCTGACGGATGTGAGGACATACTCCACCGTGTCGCCCGCCAAAAAGGCAAAGAGATAAGCGCCGTGTTCGTAGGCAACCCCAACTGCGGCAAGACCAGCCTCTTCAACGCAGCCTGCGGAGCGCATGAGCGAGTGGGCAACTACTCCGGAGTGACTGTTGACGCAAAGGAAGGGCAGCTCGACTTTGAGGGCTACCATTTCAGCCTTATAGACCTGCCTGGCACTTACTCCCTCTCGACCTATACACCAGAGGAACTCTACGTGCGCAAGTATATCATAGAGCAGCACCCCGACATCATCGTCAATGTCATCGACGCAAGCAACCTCGAGCGCAACCTTTATCTCACCACCCAGCTCATCGATATGGACGTGCCAATGATTATTGCGCTCAACATGTATGACGAGCTACAGGAAAGCGGGAACCAGCTCAACATCGAACAGCTTGGCACACTGCTCGGCGCTCCCATCATACCCACCATAGCCAAGGAAGGAGTTGGAGTCAAGGAACTCTTCCGCCAAGTCATCGAGATAGCGGAAGGCAAACAGAAGATAGCCCGCCACATACATGTCAACCACGGCAAATTGATTGAAGACAACATTGCCATCATCGAAAGACTCATACGCAAGAATCCCGAACCTCACCAGAACTATTCGGTCCGCTTCCTGTCCATCAAACTTCTGGAGAATGACCAGCAGGTGGAGAACATCGTCAGGCAGCTTGACAACAGCGATGAAATCATCAGCCAGCGCAACCTGTGTCAGCAGAACATACTGCACGAGATTGACGAAGACAGCGAGTCAGCCATCACCGATGCCAAGTATGGCTACATACAGGGGGCACTCAAAGAGACATACCGAAGGGCGCAAAGACACAAGCGCATGCTCACCAAGCGAATAGATGCAGTCGTGACGCATCAGGTATGGGGATTTCCCATCTTCTTCCTGCTCATGTACCTCATGTTCTTCTGCACCTTCAACATAGGCCAATATCCTATGGACTGGATTGACGCCATCGTAGGTTGGGCCGGAGAAGGAATCCGCGCCGTCATGCCCGACGGCCCACTCAAAGACCTCATCACAGGAGGCATCATCGACGGAGTGGGAGGAGTCATCGTCTTCCTCCCCAACATCATGATACTCTATGCCTTCATCTCATGGATGGAGGACAGCGGCTACATGGCCCGCGCAGCCTTCATCATGGACAAGATAATGCACCGGATGGGACTCCACGGCAAGTCATTCATCCCGATGATAATGGGCTTCGGCTGCAACATACCGGCCATAATGGCCACACGCACCATCGAAGACCGCAAGTCGCGGCTCATCACCATGCTCATCGTCCCCCTCATGTCGTGCTCAGCCCGCCTGCCAGTCTACATCATCATCATCACCGCGTTCTTCCCTTCCCACAAAGCCCTCATGCTCATGGCCATGTATCTCATAGGCATAGTCATCAGCATCCTCATGGCCAATCTGCTCAACCGCTATGTCATCAAGGGAGAGAGCAGCCCGTTTGTCATGGAGCTCCCCCCCTACCGACTTCCATCGTGGGTCAGCGTGAGCCGCCACACTTGGGAGAAGGGCCGCGAATATCTCAAGAAGATGGGCACCACAATCTTAGCAGCCAGCATCGCCATCTGGGCTCTAAGCTATTTTCCCCACAACGACACGCTCAGCGATGAGCAGCAGATTGAGCAGAGCTACATCGGCATGATAGGCAAGGCCATCGAGCCTGTCATCAAACCCTGCGGCATGGAATGGAGAGAAGGAGTAGCCCTCATCACAGGTGTCGGCGCAAAAGAGATTGTCGCCAGCACCATGTCCGTGCTCTATCAAGGCAACCTCGCCAACAGCGGCATAACACCCCTGGCAGCCTTCTGCCTCATGATATTCGTGCTCCTCTACATGCCATGCCTGCCCACATGCATCAGCATCAAAAACGAGTCCGGACAATGGAAGTGGGCCGTCTTCACAGCTCTCTACACCACCATTCTCGCCTGGACACTGTCCGCTGCCATATACCAAATAGGCAGTCTGTTCTGAGAAGACGGCTATGCTACGGGGCGGCCGTGAAGTTTCCACACACCCGTTCAGCCCATCCTCTCAAGCCAGCAAACCCAACCTCTCAAACCAGCAAGCCCAACACCCTCAATGAGCCTGCTCCCGAGGGGTTGTGAGCCTGCTCCCAAGGGGTTGTGGGCAAGCTCCCGAAGGGTGTTGAGCAGGCTCATTGGAAGAGTTGAGCAAGCGCAATTATACCAGACAACTATTTTAATCAAATGAGCGTCCAGTACATCATAGTATACATCATCCTGGCTATTACGGCTGCATACATTATCAAACGCGCCGCAAAGCATTTCAGCAAGAAAAAGGCATCCGCCAATTGTAGCGGATGCCCCTTAGCCCATAAATGCAATATGACGTGCGATGGAGACGCTGAGACCTGCAAGGAGAGAGGCAAAGGCTCAAAGCCTCAAGCCTCCTCGTCAGCCAGCATGGCCAGAAAGGCCCGCTCGTCCACCAGCGGAATGCCAAGCGATTGAGCCTTCTCCAGTTTGGAAGGTCCCATGTTTTCTCCGGCAAGGATGAAGGTTGTCTTCTTCGAGATGCTGCCTACGTTCTTGCCTCCATTGTTTTCTATCAAGGCTTTATACTCATCCCTTGAATGGAGAGCGAAGACACCTGAGATGACTATGCTCTGACCTGCCAGCTTATCCGTCTGCCCAGACAATTGCTCAGCAGAAAGCCGCATCTGGACACCGTAGCCAGCCAGCCGGTCAATGATGGCAGTGTTGGCCGGATTGTCAAAATATTTTATCACAGATTCAGCTATCACTCGCCCCACCCCGTCTACAGTCATGAGTTCGTCCATAGTGGCGCAGCGCAAAGCCTCCATGCTCTTAAAGCGGCGCGCTATGAGCTTGGCCGTGGTCTCCCCCACAAAGCGTATGCCTATTGCAAAGACCACCCTCTCGAACGGCACGGTGAGAGTATTCTTCACCCCATCCACCACCTTTTGCGCAGACTTGACCCTGTTGGTGTTGTGTCCGCATATATCCTTGACGGTGAGTTCGTAGAGGTCTGCCACATCGTGAATCAGCCCTCTCTGATAGTAGTCGTCCACCGTCTCAGGACCAATGCTGTCTATGTCCATCGCCTTGCGAGATATGAAATGTTCGATGCGCCCTTTTATCTGAGGCGGGCAGGCCGAATCGTTTGGACAGAAGTGAGCCGCCTCGCCCTCGAAGCGGACAAGCGGAGTGCCGCACTCTGGGCATAGCTTTATAAACTCCACCTTCTTCATCCCTTCCGTGCGCTGGCTCTTGTCTACCCCAATTACCTTAGGTATTATCTCACCACCTTTTTCCACATAGACCATATCGCCGATGTGGAGGTCGAGCTCACTCATCACGTCAGCATTGTGGAGCGATGCACGCCTGACCACGGTGCCAGCCAATTGCACAGGCTCCATATTAGCCACTGGAGTCACAGCTCCGGTACGCCCCACCTGATACGTGACCTCATTGAGACGCGTGCATGCCCTTTCAGCCTTAAACTTATATGCAATAGCCCATCTCGGGCTCTTTGCCGTATACCCCAGATGTTTCTGCTGGCGAATGGAGTTGACCTTGAGCACTATGCCATCTGTGGCCACAGGCAAGTTCTTGCGCTCAGCATCCCAATAGTTGATGAAATCGAGCACATCATCCACAGTCACACATTTCTTCATACC
>JAXJBE010000042.1:0-23929 GCA_036303125.1 Bacteroidaceae bacterium | reverse complement strand
CGTAAAGCTTCTTAGGAAGACTTTGCATAGCTTGTGAAGTGAAGTAGGAAACAAATAAAAAACTGTGAAGTAAAATCAGTCATAGTCACTGAAAAATTCTGTCGTTTTCATGAAGGTACCTTCGTGGGCACTTGAAGATACCTTCGTGAGTCGATGAAGGCATCTTCGTGGGCTGTTGAAGGTATCTTCATTTTTTTGCCTTTCATGAAGATGACTATGACTGATTTTACTTCACAGTTTTTTATTTGTTTCCTACTTCACTTCACAAGCTATGCAGATACCTTCAACCGTTCAATATCTCACCTTGTCTTCTTTATCCTTCCACTTGCGGAAGGCACGGAGAGCTTTGTCACGCATGAAATGGTCGCAACGGATGGAGCGGTAACGGCTGTCAAGGTCAAGCTGTTCGTAGATGAATGAGTCATCAAAGTCGATTGCTTTGGCATCATCTTTGGTATTGGCATAGCAAATGCGATCTATGCCAGCCCAATATAGAGCGCTTAAACACATGGGACAAGGCTCGCATGAGGAATAGATGGTACAGCCTTCAAGTTTGAAAATGCCTGTCTTATGGCATGCCGCACGTACGGCCATGACCTCGGCATGAGCCGTAGGGTCGTTATTGGGCACCACACGGTTGACTCCCGTAGCCACCACTTCCCCGTTTTTAACAATGACAGCACCGAACGGACCACCACCAGCATCAACATTGTCTACAGAAAGTTGAATGGCCATCTCCATGAAGCGGCGGTCATTCTCGCTGTAGTTAGATGTCTCATCAAGGGAACGCACTGTGGCGAAGTATTTCCAGAGTGGGGCTATCATCATGGCCTGCTTGAAATCACCGTCACGAAGCATCTGCAACACTTTTTCCCGTGAGGCAAGGAAGACCTGTATGTCTTCTGTTTCATCAAGATGCTGGCAGTCCACCTTCTTCACTCCCTCTGCAAGAAAGGAGTGACAATAGTTGTCCATGGTACTGGCATTGGGTGCTGTGACGAGCAGTTCAGTCCATTGGCCTCCAGCGTAGCCTGTTTCTTCGAGCAGTTCACGTTTGGCTGCTTCAAGCGGTGACTCGCCCTCTTCTGCGCAACCTGCACATATCTCGATAGAGACTTCTGCTATTGCATGGCGATACTGGCGTTCGAGGATAAACTGGCCGTCTTCTGTAATGGCTATCACATTGACCCATGTAGGGTAGTGGAGGACATAGTATTCGTCACAGACCTTGCCGTCTGGCAGGCGCACAGTATCCTTGCGCACATTGAGCCAAGGCCTTTCCACCAAGGTCTCGCTCTTGGTAACGGTCCATTTCTGAGGAGCGTCGTTTTTTTGATTGTAATTGTTTTTGTTCATTGTTGGTTGGTAGGTTTAATCCGACATGGAAGCATGGTACGGTGGCAGGCTCAGACCAGGCAGAAATGGATGCAGGAAACCTCAGAAAGGATAACCCACTGCAAAGTGCAGGCCGAGGCTATCCCAGAACTTATTCATATTATAATATCCCTTCTTGCCCGTGTCGTATGGAGCGTGTATGCCAATGCCAAGGTCGAGGCGAAGGACGAGGAAGTCAAGGTTGTATCGGATTCCAGTTCCTGTGCCGAGGGCTATCTGGTCCAAGAAACTGCTCATGCGCAATTGACCATCGGGGTGGGCTGAGTCGTTGCGCATCAACCACACGTTACCAGCATCCAGAAAAAGAGCTCCTTGAAGGGCACCAAGGATGGGGAAACGATACTCCGCATTGAACTCGAACTTGAGGTCTCCAGCCTGATCAAGGTATGTATTACGACCTGTGAGGTCACGGTATCCTCCAGGACCAATACTGCGAACAGCGAAGGCACGTATGCTGTTAGCGCCGCCCACATAGAAAAGTTCGCTATAAGGGGCGTAGTCGGAGTTGCCGTATGTCCATATAGCACCGAACTGAACTCGCGTGGCTATGCTTGTCTTGTCAGTCAAGCGAAAGGAGTTTCTGAGGGTGAAGAGAAACTTAAGAAACTGAGAATAGGGAGTGCCAAGGAGTTTCTTGTCTTTCTTGAAATAACCGTGGCCAAGAAGTGAGTTGGTGAGGTTAAGCATGTTTGCCGACTCCTTGACCGTAGCCTCGAAACGCGTTGTGCGGGACAGCAACTTATTCCAAGAGTTATCATAGATGATGGAGTACTGCATGGCTGGTATGAACTGGTCGCGCAGGGACACATAAAGGGCAGAATTGCTTGCCACGATGGAGTCAAAGCGCGCTGTCGTGTGCTGCATCTTATTGTAAGAGATGGCCAAAGGTGTAAGTTCGTGATTCCACGACTTGCTTGTCTGAAAGCTGTATTTGGCCTCCGCTATGAAGGACATGAGGCGGTAGTAGTTGGCGCGGTTGAGTTGGTCTATGTTGATACGGAATGTCGTTGATGTCGGATACAGGTAGAGCTTCCTACCCAACCAAGGAAAAGCTATCCAGGGATAGACCAGAGAGACATCAAGGGCTGCTTCATAGGAATCGATGCGTTTGTTTGCCCCATACTGCTTCTGTGTCTGCCATTCATAACTGCCCTTGAGTCCTACGGAGAGCGTCTCTCCATGATGGAAGGCATTACGCTTGGAAAAAACCAAGCCAAGGCTTGGCCCCACTTGCGAGTTGGACTTCTGCGTGATGCTGAAATCGAGTTCTGTGTCGATGAGTTTGTCCATTGTCAAGTCAAGCCGGACATCGAGGGTATCATTGTCAGGCATGGTGTCGCGCGGTGTGAAGGTGAAGTGAACATTGGAGAACACGTTCATGCTGTGAAGGTTGGTTACCGTCTGGTCCACTCTTTCCTGGCTGAACATTCTGCGCCGCCAGAAGCGGAAGTTCTTAAAGAGCACACGAGGCTTGATGGGCATACGGTCACCCTGGTAGACCATTTTCAGGTCGTTGAGAACAAGGGAATCGGAGTATTGCAGTGCGGTTCTCTGCGTTGATGTACGTACTCCTCTTGCGGAGCGTGTGTTATTGCGTGACGCACTGCTGCGGAGGTATGCGCTGACTGTACCGAAGTGATACTGCTTCTTCGCCCTCTCTGGCATTTCCACATCGGGCGTAACAAGCAGAGCCACTCTCTCAGGTACATTTATAGAGTCGGCGAAATAACTGATATAGTCACTGCGATAGTAGTAGAAGCCATTGTTGCGGAAGTTGCTGACTAACCTTGCCTTCTCATTAGTGAGGTCTAGCGTTGAGAACTGCCGACCACGCTTGATATAAGCATCAGAAAGGCCTGCCTTTATGATGCTGTCCTCTATGGCGGGAAACTTATAATGTATTGTGTCAAAAAGATAAGGAGTGCCGAGCTTTACGTCGTAACGTATCTTCTGTTTTTTAGGGTTGCGCTGGTCTATAAGTTGGTATTGTACCTTACCTCGAAAATATCCGTAATTTTGGAGTAGATTGGTCGCCACCTTGGTGCGGACATCGGGTGACACACGTGAGATGGTCACGGGCGTGGCTGAGAAGGAATTGAAGAACCACTTGTTAAAGCCCTTGCGCTCCTTGTCCACCAGTGCGTTGTATGTCCACAGGCCTATCTGAAGAGGGCTCCTGACAGAAGAACTGCCGAGCAGAGCCCCGTTTGGAGGATAAGCTAAAGCTGCTTCTATCT
Organism: Bacteroidaceae bacterium; assembly: GCA_036303125.1. Classification (GTDB taxonomy): domain Bacteria; phylum Bacteroidota; class Bacteroidia; order Bacteroidales; family Bacteroidaceae; genus Minthosoma. The sequence continues at coordinate 20,297 of JAXJBE010000042.1, read as the reverse complement.
CATAGAGGGTATTAGCTTCGGCCTGCGTGCCCAGTTTGTCTTCTACTTTTATCTCGTCTATACCAGTATAAAGCACCTCTCCCTCAGGAAGGTGGGATGTGGTAGAGCATGAGTATAGACACAAAAGCAGGATGATGCATGCAACTAATGGAATGCATCCTGACATTTTCGGCACTAACAACGATTTTGTTAAGCCAAAGGACAAAAGGGAGCTTACGCCCTTTGACTTGGCGAGAGATTGCACTTTCAAGGGTATATTTTTCAATCTATTCATCATCTTCATTTTGCAATAGCATTGGAGGTTACTTGTTCTACAGTATTGCTGTCAGCTGATTGGCGATTGTCATCTTTGCTGTCCGTCACTGGTGTTTTTTCCTTTTTTCTGCTTCGCCAGATGAAAAGGTCGGAGAACTTATCCACTTTCTTTCGGAGTAAGATACCGATACCATTCTTGTCAAGTTCTCCCTCTATAAGGTTAGAATAGTCCTTTTCGTGGAAAACCCTGACATACTGGGTATTGCCATTGTCAAGTCGCCATTCGAGCGATATGTCGTCTATGTATGTCCCAGACTCATTGCGGTTAGGGTCACCATCGGTGCTGACTTTTCCGCCTACAACCACGTTGAGGCGGTCAGAGAAGAAATGGCGAGAGAATTGGAATGAATAGTCTGTGCGACGGCTTCCATCATCTCGTGTTGTCTGCTCCATGCCAACATTGACATCTACCATGGTGGAGAGGGCACGTCCAGCTATGTTGTTGATTTCATTCTGAAGAAAGTTGTTAAGGGCATTGCTTGCAGAGAATCCCTTACTGTTAGACCCTGACAGATACATGCCTGTGGCAAGCATGGCCACAGCAAGTTTGTTCTTCTCCTCGTCCGAACAACTTGCCAGCTCATTTTGCACGGCCATGTCCTCTGGAGCCTCAATGGTGAAAGCCAGACCCATATTGTTAAGCGAATTGGTAATCTTCAGACCTGTATCGAAGGTAACGCTGCGACTTGCCCCATCTCCCCCTCCTACTGTAGCCTTGACACGTTCGGTGGCAGCGATATTGAGGACAGGATTCATCGGGTCGCCTATAAACTCAACATACGATCCGTTATGGATGGTGAAGGTCTTGAGTGGTATGACTGGCAGAGTATATTTCATCTCACCCTCATTGATAGTGTAGCGTCCCTGGAGACTGAGCACTCCTTCAGGTGTATATGTCATGGTGATGTTGCCACCTCCCTGCACATTGACATAGCTCTGGCGGTCAGATGAGAATTCTCCATTGAGTTTTGCACCATCTTCTATGCTGAGCATCATGCTCATGTCAATGCCCATAAAGGTCTTTTTGGGTATATCCTCTTTAGAAGGTGGCGGTGCCTTGAAATCGATAAATGTGACGATATCTTCAAGACGATCGCCCTGATAGATGGGTGTCTCAGCCATGACGTATGTAATGTTGGTGGTCGGGAGGATTCGTACAAGACCACGCACAGTCATATCGTCTGTCGAACCTACGACACGCGCAAAGAAGTCTCCGTACATGTCGCCGAACAACACCTTGTTGGAAGCACGTGGCGAACTGACGAGTTTGAAGTTAGACCCCCTCAACGAAAGGGACATGTGCATCTTTTCTAAATCAGCAAAATCGACATAACCATTGAGAGCCAAAGGATTGGAGCCAGCACTATGGAAGGTGAAGTTATTGAAATCTATTCTGCTGTCAGTGAATGGTATCGTGTCATTGGCAAGAGCGAGGTCAAGACTATACATGTCGGAGATGACGTGCACGTCCTTAGGCATAAGCCCACCATTGAAGATGAGGGCATCCATAGGACCTTGCACTCTCAAGCATCCATCAAGATTGCCGCTAAAGCCCACAACCTTGTCTGGGATGAATGGCGAGAGCATGTCCATTGGCATGTCGATGAAGTCAATGTCTGCATCGAGTGCACCATCGTCTGTCGAGTCATACTCGCCCTGCAGCGTGAGTATCTCCACATCATTGAGGGAAATGTTGGCATCCACATCATGAACAGCCTCGCCACGAGGAGTATAGGTGAAACGAGAACCCACATCTCCCACACGCGAACCTTCGTATATAAAGTTATTGATGCCAGCAGTGCCTTCCACGAGGAAATTGTCTTCTTGGTCAATATAGTAAGCATCCATATTGAAAAGGCCTCCGATAGACGGAAGGTCTGGCATTGGCACGACTGTCAGTATCTGCTTGATATCAAAATCCGTGATAACAATATTGGCAATCTGCCGACCAGCCTCACTCTCATCGGCAAAGACCGAGAAATAGCAGTCATCAGACAAGCTTGTCAACCTGACATCTGCTGACACGGGACGATGAGGGTAGGTAACTATATAGTTGTCATCGTTAAGGGCGAACTCCCTGAAAGCAATGACAGGTTTCTCAGGATAGAGGCGGAAATTGAGGCAGGTATCAGCAGCCTGCACTTTCACACCGAGATCTATTCCCTTATTGCCGCGCTTATTGAAATATGTGAGGTGAGCATCTGCCCTGTCAGCCATGAGATACCCTTGAAGATTGGCTTTAAAAGCAGGTATAGCGGGTTGCTGATGACAACGCACTCCTATATTATAATCGAGCTGAGTTGTGTCCTGATCAATAACAAAGAAGACAGTATCTACCATCACTCCATCCTTATTGAACGAATAGACATGTCCATTGCTTATTATACCCTCCTCTGGAGACATGTTGATATCGGCTTTCAGTTCATCGAATTGCATGCCGTAGACCTTGAGAATGTCGGCAATAGGATTGTTCTTACCCGCATGGGCATGAAAAGCCACCTCTGGCAAATAAGTACGGAGGTTATCAAGATTGACCTCGCGTTTAGAAAATTGCCGTACCGTCTCCTTCTGCAGCTTCTCAACCATAGGCATGAGCCTAAACAAACCATTGGGAGTGAAGAAACTGAGACTGAAGTCGCCTGTATTGAAGGTGGCCGTTGTCGTGTCTTTTTTTGCTTCTGCATAAAGGTCAAAGACATCGGTGGACAGGGAATCTTTACCTATGAATAGTTTGAGGGATTCAACATGTGAATCAATACGGAATAGCTCCTTCCAATCATAACTGAACATGGCGTTGCCAGAAGTCGTAACCTCTAAACGTTCATCACTGAATCCCATGCTTTTGGCATCCACAAATGGAAGATCCATATTGAGAAATCCGCTAACAAGATGCTTTTTAAGTGTCGCATCGAGGGTGAAGCGTGTCTTTAGCTGATTGTTATCGGCCACAACATCCACCATAACCTGCTGTCCTTCGATTGAGGCATCAGCGGTGATATTGCTGAGATTTATCTTGTCAAAGCATCCGTCCACAAGACTGGCTGACGCTTTAAGCGTGGCATGAGGGGACAGAAAGTCGAATCCTTTGCCCAAGGCTGATGCTTGGCCAGAAAATGCGGCCTTCTGCTCCATGGGCATATAGTTGTTGAGGACGAGACTGTCAAAGGAGATCTCAGCGTTATACGTCTCGTCTGCCATAGCCATTTGCACTTCTGCAAAGATATTGGCTCCGTGGCTGTCGTAGAGATTCAGTTTTGTCTGAACAGCCATATCTTCCGTGAGATTAAAGAGCTTTGCTTCGCCTTCAGCCACAGCCACCTGTGGCACATTGATATAAAGACGACTGACATCCAAAGCCTGTATATTACCTTCCGCCTTGAATTGCACCTGCGTGGGACGAGCGGGTAATATCTGCGACATCATCGCGCATACATCTTGGGTGGCAGGTCCTCCCATGCGAGTGAAATAGATGATATCATCCTTGCCAAACTGACCTTCTGCCACGAGATTCATCATGCCTGGGTCATGCTCTTCAAAGGTGTTCATGTCCATGCTGTAAGCAAGGGAAAGCTTACTGTCACCCGTGGTCAAACGCAAGAGAGGCAGGCGCAAGGAGAGAGAGTCCATTAGAACATGACCGTTGACATCGGCAAGGACAAGGCCTGTCGACTCTTTAGCTTCAAGATGCGCCAGGTTGAGAGTCATCTCACCCGTTCCTTTATATATAAATGAATCGACCTCCATACCTATTCCATTAAAGAATAAATGAGAGGGATCCAACTGTCCTTGAAGATGCGGCTGTGACATGATGTCAAAGGAAGCAGACGTGTTACTTGCCACGAACTTATGGATGGCATACTCCTCCTTGCCAAGGTCAAGGATTCCCGTGGCAAACGCGTCGGCAATATGCGCCATGACCCACGTGCTGTCGGTAGAGGGTGTAAGTCTGACCTGAGCCTTGACATCATGCAGGCGTATGTCATCGAGCCTAATGCGCCAATTAACAGGAGCAGAAGGTGCGGTATCTGCTGGCACAGAATCTGCAAGTTCGACTACGAGGTCAGCTCCACAGATGAGAGCCTTGTTTACCACAGCAAGTTCGAGATTAAGGTCTGTACTGTGGGAATCAAGACTAAGTTCTTTCAATGTTCCTCGTATCGAAGCTGCCTCAATAAGTTCCTTTGTATTTAGTTTTACATCTGACAAACTTATGCCATCCACCTCGACCTGCATGTCAAGGAGAGGAAGCAGTCTGACGCTGACATCAAGGCGGCGAGCATCCACAACTGTATCGCCATCCTGAATGGCCATCATGTCACCTATGGAGAGGTCAAGCGGAAAACGCAGAGCCACACTTCCAACCGTCACATCCATGGCCATCTCCTCACTCAGAATCTCCGCCGCCTTATCAACAGCAAACTTCTGCACAGGTGGCAGATAGATGAGTACACTAATCAACAATACCAACAAGATTGGGGTCAGCGCAATCCATAAGAGGATACGCCAGCCCCAACCTATAAGTGTATACCTTCCGTATTTTTTCATCTTACGGGTAATGGAGGTATGCTACAAATACACTTCCGTATTTGATTTTCCACCAATGCAGAAGTTCATTTGAAGCAACCCCTCAAATTACAAGTTTGGATTAATCTTGCTCCATTCAGAGATTGCAGGAACGATGCCGAGAGTGACAAGTTCGTCACGCATCTTGCAAAGGTGCTCGTATGAAGCATCAAGTTTAGCATTCTCTTCCGCTGTACCTTGTGGCACCTTGTAAGAACATCCATTGGCATCAAGAGTTGTATCCATAGCCATCATGATATGATCATACTTACCGTTTGACACGTATGTGCCTGCTGGATAAGGGAATGAAGGACCACCCATAACAGATGCTATCATCTGTACAGAGAGAAGTGATGGGCTTTGGAATGAAGAGCGTCCACGGAGCTTGATAATCTGTGCACCTCCCTGCGTCACATCCTTCTTCATCTGCTCCCACTCTGCCTCCGGGAACTCATCAGTTCCAATAATATCAGTGAGAGAACGTCCTGCAACCTTAACTGCTGAACCGAAGACAGCCATCTGCTCTCCATGTCCACCAAAGGTGTGAGCACCGACAATCTGGTTCTGCATAACGCCAAATTTCTTTGCGAGAGCAGACTGGAGACGTGTGGAGTCAAGAGCTGCAAGTGTAGTGACTTGGCATGGTTTAAGACCTGAGTAGAGAAGTGTAACAAGGCCTGTGAGATCAGCAGGATTGAAAATGATGACAACATGCTTCACGTCTGGGCAGTACTTCTTGATGTCCATGCCAAGCCCTTCAGCAATCTTGCAGTTGCCTGCGAGAAGGTCTTCACGTGTCATGCCCTCCTTGCGTGGAGCACCACCTGAAGAGATGATGTACTTTGCACCTGTAAAAGCCTCCGCAGGATCTGCAGTTGCTGTGATATTGGCGTCAACGAAACCTGACTGACGCATTTCCTCCGCGACACCTACGGGTCCGACTTCTGGTGGGAACACATCATAAAGACAAATGTTTGATGTGAGGTTCATCATCAGAGCTGACTGAACCATGTTAGAGCCGATCATACCGCCGGCACCTACAATAACGAGTTTCTCGTCTGTTAGAAAAGCCATATTACAAATATTTATTTATAGTTAAGTATTGTTCGGGGTGTTTCGGACTTTCTGTCGCTAAAGTCACGGAATACATGTAACATGTACATGAAATCACGCTTTATTCATTTGACGGAATCAGCAAAATAGTCCTACGCGTTCTCGATTTTGCAAATTTATTATTTTCCTCCTTTCCACACAAGTGTTAGAGAGTATTTTTTTGTGCATGAAATAAACTTTAACCTTATAATGAAGGAAAACTCATGCACTTTGTTATCTATAGGGTACAAAAACACACATTTACCATCTCCGCAACCTGTCAGCATCGGCAAGCACAGGGAATTTCTCTCTGAAGGCTCTCAGAGCCTCAATGTCAAGCAAACTGGTGATGGCAGACTCCTCATCTACGGGACATTCGGCCACTGTCCTCCCATAGGCATCAACAAGCATTGTGCCTCCAGAATACAAGCAAGCCTTGTCTGCACCTATGCGGTTGACTCCAGCCACATAGCACTGGTTCTCGATGGCGCGGGCACGGAGAAGCGTTTCCCAAACATTCATGCGGCTCGTTGGCCAAGAAGCCACATAGAGAGCCACATCATATAGAACATCTCCATTATTGCGTGAGAAGACAGGAAAGCGAAGATCATAACAAACCTGAAGGAGGAAGCGCACCCCTCTGAACTCTATCTCAACCCTATCCTCCCCTCTCTCATAGCGGAGATGTTCTCCACCATAAGTGAATAAGTGATGCTTGTCATAATGCACATCGCTGCCATCCGGCATGATAAAGTAGAAACGGTTGAGATACACGCCTCCGACCTTCACGGCCACACTGCCTCCAATAGCAGCATCATATCTCCGCGCCATGTCCCGCATCCAAGAGAGAGTCGCTCCATCTTCCTCTGCCAAACCTTCTGGACGAGGGGCAAAACCTGTGGTGAACATCTCTGGGAAAAGATACACATCGCTTTTCTCCACCTCAGCCAGCATGGCCTCAGCCCTTAATCGGTTGACAGAGGGTTGCCCCCACTGGATATCAGTCTGCAAGAGTGTCAGCTTCATGATTTCTTCCGTCTGCCACGTATTATCATCAAGACAGGCAGCATAAAGAGGAATCCTAAAGCTACATAAGCCACAATCTCAGTATCATGCACACTCTTTGGATTAAATGTGAAGACAACCTCATGCTTGCCTGCTGGCACATTGATGGCGCGCAACACATAGTTAGCCCTGCCCACTTCTGTCTCTGAGCCGTCAACAGCGGCCGTCCATCCTGGATAATACACCTCGGAGAATACAACCATGCCGCCATTGGGCGACTCCACCTCATAGCGCGCCTCATTAGCCGCATAAGAAGTCAACTTCACCCGACCTTCACCACCAGGCTTCAGGAAGGAGAAGTCTGATTTGGACACGACGGCTGTCGTGCGGAGATTCTCGGTCTTGAGAGCATCAAGTTCCTCATTGGCATTGGCTGCCCACTTGACAGAGGTGACAAACCATGCGTTGCCAAAAGCTTGAGTGTTCTCTATCGGCAATTTGACATCGCCATTCTCACCTGCGCCAAGGATGAACCATCGCGTATTGAGCATGTTGATGACAGGATAAAGCGAATCTGTATTGACAGCGGAGAAATCATATACAGGATATGGAGACTCATGGTTCAACATTGCCGCAGTGTCAAGTTGAGCCATGCCAAGAGCCTTATACACATTGCGCATCTCGGGCGATATATGAGCCTCTATGAGTTCTTGATAGCGACGGAGCTTGGCTGCATGATACCCACCGACAGAACTGTAAAAGGCGCTGGTTGTGTTATCATTGAAAGTGGACACGGTAAAGTTCAGCACGCGATAGTCACGTCCGTCGCCGCTTTTTGAGATGATATATTTGTCTGCATCTGTCTTCTGGATTCGAGCCACCCCGCGCGGTTCAACAAACATGTCGTCATTGAGATAACGCTTGTTGACCTGCCACATGTCTATCAAGCATGCAGCAAGCAGAAGCACAGAGAGGACAGTCACCTGCGATGGTTTCAAGGCTGCAGCACCCTCCTCTACGCTGTCTTTCTTACCGACAGTTGATGCAGCGTCAGAACCTCCCTTCTTAGCAAACCAAAGCATCACACCTGTAGCAAACATGACAAACATGATGCTGCGCCATGCATCGGCTGTAACCATAGCAGCTCGCATCTCTGAGAGGCTCTCCAATATACGGTTGCCCAACGACGCATCGAAATACCCTTGTTCCACATACATGTTGACGGCATCACGGTCTGACAAGCTCACTAAATCTTGCCCGAGACCAGGGGCGCATACATATATAAAACATATAACCGTGGTGAAGATGGCAGAAGCGTAAACAGCCCACCGCTGCGGCCGCTTAACCCATTCCTTGAGTCCCCAAAGAGCAATGAAGGGAACAACAAATTCCACAACGACAAGAATGCTCGCCACGGTACGGAACTTAGAGTACATCGGCACATTATCTATAAAGAAGTCTGTGAGAGGCATAAAGTTCTTACCCCATCCGAGCATCAATGCCAGCAGCCCCGCTGCAAGCAATGTCCATTTAAGCGGGCTCTTATGCGGGATAACTATGAGACCAAGGACAAACAGCATGCACACTATAGCCCCGAGGTATACAGGTCCACTTGTGCCAGGCTGCGCTCCCCAATACTGGGTGAAAGCCCGATAAATGCCCATCTGCTCCATCTGCGGATCTGCTTTTTGCATGGCAGTCTTATTCATAGAAAGCGGCATGCTCGCCCCTCCCTTCACGTCCGGTATGAGGAACGTCATGGACTCATCTACACCATAGCTCCATGCAGTGATGTAACTTCTCTCCAAGCCGCTATCAGTCTGGTCGTCAGCCTTGCCTGGCTTGACGAGTTCGCTCTTGCCGCGCATGGTATCCTTTGCATACTCGTAGGTGTGATAGAGATTAGAAGCATTGAGGCAGATAGCAATAACAGCTGCTCCTATCACACAGCCCGTTGATTTACAGAAAGCCAAAATTTCTCCCTTGCGCACAGCCATAATGAGGTAAGCTAACACGAACGCCAGTTCGACTGAGAGGAAATAGTATGACATCTGGACATGATTGGACTGTATCTGCAAAGCTGCGAAGAGGGCTGTAAGCAGCATACCAAGAATATACTTGCGCTTATAGCACAGAACGACTCCAGCTATCGTAGGGGGAATATAAGCCAAAGTCATCACCTTCCATATATGCCCGGCGGCAATGATTATAAAGAAATAGCTGGAGAAGGCCCACACGATAGCGCCAAGCGCCGCCATCCAATGACGGAAGTCAAAAGCCCTGAGCAAGATGTAGAAGCCCAACATTGAAGCGAAAATGTACCATACATAGTCGGGAAGCCACAGATGATACGCCTTCTCTATGACAGTCATCGTCTCGGTTGAGTCATAAGAAGGAGCTATCTGATAGGTTGGCATCCCTCCAAAGATGCTGGTCACCCACCGGGGAGTTTCTCCATCATGAGCATCTCGATACTGGTTTATCTCCACATTGATACCATCATTAGCACCACTGTCGTGCTGCTCAAGACGATAGCCCTTGCTCACAGGAGCAAAAAAATAGACAAATGCTATAGCTGCAAAAAGCAGCACACAACACGCATCTGGAATGATTTTTTTGAAATTGATGTTCATTTCGTTATATCTGATTATTTATGTTCTATTATTCTTTAAGATGTCCCATAAATTAGTTATTTTGTTCCTTCTTTATCCATATATGGCATACAAGAATGCTGTCCTTTTAGATAAAGACGATGCAAAGATAATCAAAATAATTTGAATCTTACATAATCGGTTATAAGATATTTGTTTTTATGTCGCAAAGTAGATTTACCACATGAGTTTTTTTCTCTTTGTCATTTTTTTCATAACTTTGCATCCAAAATTACACAAAACCATGTCAGAAAGAAAAGTTAGAGTGCGCTTCGCACCAAGTCCTACAGGACCACTGCATATCGGTGGTGTACGCACTGCCCTGTATAATTACCTCTTTGCCAAACAACACAATGGCGACCTCATCTTCCGCATCGAAGACACAGACTCCACACGCCTCGTTCCTGGCGCAGAGGACTACATCATCGAATCCTTCAACTGGCTCGGCATCAAGTTTGACGAGGGCGTGTCATACGGAGGCAACCACGGCCCTTATCGCCAGAGCGAACGCCGTGACATATATAAGAGGTATGTACAACAGCTCCTCGATGAGGGGAAAGCCTATTATGCCTTTGACACTCCAGAGGAACTCAACAAAAAACGAGAAGAGATTGAGAACTTCCAGTACGATGCATCCACACGCAGCATGATGCGCAACTCCTTTACCCTCCCAGCCGAAGAGGTGAAAAGCCTCATCGAAGCTGGCGAACAATACGTGGTGCGCTTCAAGATAGAGCCTGGGCGTGACATCACCGTCGATGACATGATACGCGGCAAGGTGGTCATCAACTCTTCAATCTTGGACGACAAGGTGCTCTACAAAAGCGCTGACCAACTGCCCACCTACCATCTCGCCAACATCGTGGATGACCACCTCATGGAGGTTTCTCATGTCATTCGAGGCGAGGAATGGTTACCCTCAGCCCCTCTCCACGTTCTCCTTTATGAAGCCTTCGGGTGGACAGACACCATGCCACGCTTCGCCCATCTCCCACTGCTGCTCAAGCCTATAGGCAACGGCAAACTCTCAAAGCGGGACGGCGACAAGCTCGGATTTCCTGTCTTCCCTCTCGAATGGCATGATCCCAAGAGCGGACAGACCTCCATGGGCTACAGAGAGAATGGCTACCTGCCTGAAGCTGTCATCAACTTCCTCGCTCTGCTCGGATGGAATCCGGGCAACGATCAGGAACTCATGACTCTCGATGAGATGGTACAGCTCTTCGACCTCTCCAAGTGTTCTAAGAATGGAGCCAAATTTGACTATGTCAAGGCAGCATGGTTCAACCATCAGTATCTCATTAAGCGCCCCGACACAGACTGGTGTCCTGCCTTCGACAAGGTGCTGCGCAAGGCGGGCATCGAGGCAACTGCCGAACAGGAAGCAGAAGTGGTGCGCATGATGAAAACAAAAGTCATCGAATATACAGACGGACTCGGCAACAAGAAAAAACGCAATATATCCTTTGCCAGCGACCTCTGGCCTCTCACACAGTTCTTCTTCATCGCCCCTGCGTCTTACGACAAGGAAGGAGACAAGTTTATCCGCAAAAACTGGAAAGAAAATACCGCCGACGAAATGCAGCAGATGATCGCGCTCCTCGACAATGTGGACGAATGGACTGCAGACGGCATCAAGGCTGTCATAGACCCTTGGGCTGAACAGACAGGCATCAAACCATGGAACGCTTGGCGCGTAGCACTCGTGGGCACAGGCCAAGGACCTGACATGTATGAACTTGCGGCCTTCCTTGGAAAGGAGGAAGTGGTGAAGCGCATGAACAATGCCATAGAAGCATTGAGATAAATAACAATTACAGCCAGCACATGAGGCAAGCCAGGCAACACAAGCCAGCCTCATGTGCTGGCTTACAACTAACCATACACATATATCGCTCCATACACAGCATGTATTCTATAGGAATCTATCTTTACGCATTATGCGCTCTCATGGCCTCACTGTTCAGCAAGAAAGTGCGCAAACGCATCATCGGCATTGGGCAGACGTTCACACTTCTTCGCAGACACATCAAACCGTCTGACAGGGTCGTATGGTTTCATGCCGCCTCGCTCGGTGAGTTTGAGCAAGGACGCCCCATCATGGAGAGACTCGTCAACGAACATCCTGAATATAAGATTCTGCTAACATTCTTCTCCCCATCCGGATATGAGGTGCGCAAGAACTATGAGGGAGCGGATCTCGTATGCTACCTGCCTTTCGACACACCAGGCAACGTCCATTCTTTCCTTCGATTAGCCCACCCTGAAATAGCCATATTCATCAAATATGAATTCTGGACCAACTTTCTGACGGCTCTCCACAAGCGAGGCACTAAAGTCTACAGCGTGAGCAGCATCTTCCGAGAGAACCAGCACTTCTTCAAATGGTATGGTTCACTCAAACCTCTCAAGCAGTTTGACCACCTCTTCGTGCAGAACCAAAACTCTAAGAAACTATTGGCCCAACATGGCATAACCTGCACAACAATAGTGGGTGACACACGTCTCGACCGCGTCATCGACATAAAGAACTCCGCCTCTCCTCTGCCCATAGTCGAACATTTCGTGGGCTCCGCTCCTTGCTTCATAGCTGGTTCCTCATGGGGACCAGACGAAGAGATTTACATCCCCTATTTTGCGCAGCACAAAGATTGGCGTCTAATCATAGCTCCACATGTCATAAGCGAGAATCACCTCAAAGAGATAGAACGCATACTCGCCGACAACGGATTCAAGTCCATACGCTACACTTCACTTGAAGCTAATATTACGCCTATGCCACAAGACACAGCAGGCACAGCACTGATAGTCAACTGTTTCGGCAAACTGTCCTCAATCTACCGCTACGGCAAGATTGCACTCGTCGGGGGCGGTTTTGGAGTAGGCATACACAATGTGCCAGAGGCCGCCGTCTACGGCATGCCTGTTCTCTTCGGCCCTAACAACAGGAAATTCCGCGAGGCGCAAGACCTCAAAGCCTGCGGAGGCTCGTTTGAGTACAACGATGCTGCCTCTTTTGCCAACATCATGGACAAGCTCCTTTCCTCTCCAGAAGCTCTCGCCAAAGCAGGCGACGCGGCCGGGAAATATATCAACAGCAATGCAGGAGCAGCCGACAAATGCTTCAAAGCAATATTTGAGAAGTAGCAACTAACAATGCTGCAAACCAAAACGGGGAGCGCCACATTGGCACTCCCCTATTATTTTGACACATACACCTATTGTAAAGTGCATCTTAAGCTAAACGACCAAGTATCTTAAGATAAACGGCCAAGTATCCTAAGATAAATGACCAAGTATCCTAAGATACCTTGGATAACATGATTAGGCTATCATTCTTCCACCGACGCATCCTCGATGGTATTGAAAAACTCTGTCTGATAACCAAGTTTGCTAATCATGCCAATGATGGCATCCTCCGCATAACGCTGCGCCTTCCGGCGATTGTTGGGCGTATCAAAACGTTGGCGTATCTGCTCTTCCACCTTTTTCTTCATGGCATTGGTGTTAGGCATATTCTCTGCCCAATACTGACTGTCATCAGAGATGAAAGATGCCTTCTGAGTGGTAGCCACATATTGCACATCAGGCATGCGGACATAGATAACACCTATAGAATCATTGACCAAATAGCCGACCTCACTGAGATCTATCTTGTAACTGCACTTCTGAGTCAGTGTCTGTATGCACGAATGTTCCTTATCGCTCAGTATCATGCGTTTCTCCGTCTTACGTCTGACTGCATAGTCTTCTATCAGCGCACTGCACACATAAATCTCGCCCTTGAGCTTTATCTCGTTGATGGTGACCATAGACTCCTGTATCTGTATGCCATCATCCTGGTCACTATAACATTTGACAATGGCCACGCCAGCCACCACACAGACAACTGCACATATAAGATAGACGAGAATCTTTCGGACAGCCCTGTTCCAAGACACCCATCCTGAGAGGGTTGTGGCCAACCATGCGAAATGTCCTCGCTTATCGTCCATTTCGTCAGAAGAAGTGTCGATTGCTTTCTTCTTCACGTCTTCGTATTCACCATATTTTCTCATTTTGCCCAGTCCTCCTTTCTTTGTATGATAACATCATAGCCATCCATGCCGACACTCCTGACTATCGAACTGAAAATGACCCTTGCATTGTTCTCTATATCAGGACCCACAAAAGAATAAAGGTCTTCCTTCAGAATAGAACGGTAGACTTTCTCCATGATTTCATCCACCTCTTCATGGCCAATCTTATCCCTCATGCCCGACGACATCTTGACGATAGCCTTCTCGTCCACTTGCGCATCATATCCAGAGTCAATAATCTTGGGAGAAGGCATCAAGAAGACCACAGCCGCACTATCGTCAGAGAGCTTGATATCCTCCACGGCCATGTCACGCAGGTCGTAGCCATATTTGATGGTCACATCTACAGGCACGATACATTTCCTCTCACCATACTTCCATGTGCGAGGATCAACGAAGTCCACCTTCTCGTGTTTGCTGGAATCATATATGGCCAAACGCCTCACTCTGACCTCCGTTGTGACGAGGTCAGCCTTCTTCTTTATGCCAGAGAGGATGACGGACTCCTTGGATGGAGTTTCTCTATCCACATCCCCACCTTCTGAGCATGAGCATATCGTCAATGCGCCAGACAATATGCTCGCTATAACATACTTGTGCAAATCAATCATCTCCTTTACCTTGTTTTATTCCATGCAAAGGTAAGTCATTTAACAACAAGTTGTACATTTCACAAGAAAAAATTTAGTTAATACCCCGAAGAGGACTCTCGGTATAGCAACTTTACATACATAACGATTGCAACGAAACGACACGAAAGAGTTAAATGAGATCCATTCTGGAACAAAACTGAGACAAGCAGCAAGGCCCCGTCTCCACCCAGCAGACCCACATCTCCTTGGGAGCTTGCTCAACACCCCTCGGGAGCAAGCCCACAACCCCTCGGGAGCCGACTCACAACGCCTTGGGAGCAAGCTCACGAAGAGGTTTGAGCAGGGCATATTACATTTTGAAAGCATTAGACCGCCACTTTACCCATTTTACACGATGATTGCTTATCTTTGTGTCCCGATATAGCTACCGTGTGAAAAATATTGATTAACTTTGTCACACCATTCAGCACAAGCTGAAGCTCGCGAAGCCTGACAAGCATTGTCAGGCAAAGAAACGTTTTTCCGAATATGGCTCAAACAGTATACAAGACTAATAAAAAATTGCTAATCATCTATACAGGTGGCACTATAGGCATGATACGCAATCCCGAGACTGGATCGCTCGAGACTTTCAACTTCAACCACCTGCAGAAACATGTGCCCGAAATCAACGAGTTTGACTACGTGTTGGACAATTACCAGTTTGACCCAGCCATTGACTCAAGCGACATGACACCTGGGCTGTGGGCAAAGATAGCCCGAATCATTGATGACAACTATGACCAATATGATGGTTTCGTCATTCTCCACGGCACTGACACGATGGCATACACGGCGAGCGCACTTAGCTTCATGCTCGAGAATCTTGGCAAGCCCGTCATCCTTACAGGCAGCCAGCTCCCCATCGGCGTGCTGCGCACAGACGGCAAGGAGAATCTGCTCACAGCCATCGAACTGGCAGCTGCACAAGACGAGAACGGACGACCGATGGTGCCGGAAGTGTGCGTCTTCTTTGGGCAACACCTCTACAGGGGTAACCGCTGCACTAAATCAAACTCCGAACATTTCAAGGCATTCAGCAGCTACAACTATCCTTACCTCGCAAAAACTGGCATCAACATCAACTACAACAACACAGCCATACGCAAGCACTCCATGCCGGCCAATAACAGCGCAGGCATACGCCCTTTCACCGTACACTATGACACATGCCCCGATGTCGTGGCTCTCACGCTCTTTCCCGGCATCACACGCGAACTGATAGAGAACATCATGCTCATGGACAATATCAAGGGCATAATCCTGCGCACTTACGGTTCGGGCAATGCGCCCACCCTCCAGTGGCTCGTTGATGTCATACGCAAGGCAAGCGATGCAGGCAAAGTCGTTGTCAACATCACGCAGTGCCAAAGCGGAGGAGTCACCATGGGTCTGTACGAGACCTCACGCCAACTCATCGACGCAGGAGTGGTCAGCGGCCACGACATGACCATCGAGGCGGCTGTGACAAAGCTGATGAGCCTCTTCGGACGCGGATTCCGCCCCTCGGAAGTGCGCATGCTCATGAGCACAAACATAGCTGGAGAAATGACAACTGAATAAATAATCATCACAAAAACACCCTGGAAATGAAGAAACTGATTCATAGATTTGCCTTGGCAGCAATGGCTGTCATGATGTTAACAGGAGCGAAAGCCCAGCAGATAACCATCGAAGACGTGGCAGGAGGGACATACCGCCCTGCAACCATACGTAATGTCAGCCCACTCGCCATCGACGGAGAGAGCTACGCAAGCATCTCTGCCGACGGAGCGAGGATAGAAAAGTGCTCTTTCAAGACAGGAGAGATTACAGAGGTGCTCTTTGACAAGACTGCAGCAAGAGGCGCAAGCATCAGCGGAGTAGAGGGCTATGTCATCTCACCCGACGGCAAGAACATCCTCATCGAGACTGACCGCACTCCGATATATCGCCATTCTGCCACCTCAAACTATTTCATATACAATGTCAAGAACAAGACTTTGACCCCACTATCCAATGGGGGGAAGCAGGAATGTCCGAAATTCTCTCCCGATGGCACCATGGTGGCCTTCGTGAGAGACAATAACATCTTCCTCGTCAAGCTCCTGTTCAACAATGCGGAGAGCCAAATCACCAAAGACGGAGAACGCAACAAGGTCATCAACGGCAAGCCTGACTGGGTTTATGAGGAAGAGTTCGCCTTCAACTGCGCCTTTGACTTCTCAGCAGACAGCGAGATGCTCGCATGGATTCGCTTCGACGAGACAGACGTGAAGACTTTCTCCTTCCCATGGTACAGAGGCGCAGCGCCATCCATGGACAATTATAAACTATACCCAGGTTCTTACGAATACAAATATCCCAAAGCGGGCGAAGACAACTCCAAAGTGTCTGTGCTCTCATACGACATCAAGAGCCGCGTGACACGCACCATGCAAGTGCCCATGGACGCTGACGGCTACATCCCACGCATTCAATTCACAAGCACAAAAGACCGGCTTATGGTACTCACCCTCAACCGCCACCAGAACCGTCTCGACTTCTATGCCGTCAACCCTCGCAGCACTCAGGCTCAGCTCGTGCTCAGAGAGGAAGAGAAAACATACGTTGACCAACCGGCCTATGACGACGTGGATTTCTCACGCGACCAGTTTGTACTCATCAGCGACAGAGACGGCCACCGACATCTCTACCTCTACACTTCTGGCGGCCAACTCGTCAGCCAGCTCACATCAGGCGACTACGATGTCACCGCCTACTACGGCGCAAGCGCAGACGGCAAGACCTTCTTCTATGCATCAAACGAAGGCAGCCCTCTCGAACAGTACATATACAAGATTGACACCTCTGGGCGCAAGACAAAGCTCTCCACAGAGAAAGGCTTCAACTCAGCCATCTTCAGTTCCAACTGCCTCTACTATCTCAACATACACTCGGACATCAGCACGCCTCCCGTATACACCCTCTGCACTGCAACAGGCAAACAGCTCAAGGTCATAGAAGACAATGCCAAGCTACGCGGCAAGCTCGCCTCGCTCACCCTATCCAAGCCCGAAATCATCTCCATCACCACAGCTGACGGCGTGCAGCTCAATGGGTGGATGGTGAAGCCAGCAGACTTCAGCAGTTCAAAACGCTACCCTGTACTCATGTATCAGTATAGCGGTCCTGGCAGCCAGCAAGTCCTGAACTCATACTCCAATGGATTTGTAGGAGGCCTCACCTGGGAACAGCGTCTCGCTGAGAAAGGTTACATCGTTGTCTGCGTCGACGGACGAGGCACAGGCGGACGAGGCTCAGACTTTCTGCGATGCACCTACATGCGCATGGGCGACCTCGAATCTCACGACCAGGTAGAAGCAGCCCTGTGGTTGGGCAGACAACCTTACGTGGACAAAGACCGCATAGCCATCTGGGGATGGAGCTTCGGCGGCTTTAACACCATCATGTCGCTCTGCGAAGGACGCCAAGTCTTCAACTGCGGAGTGGCTGTGGCTCCAGTCACAGATTGGCGATTCTATGATTCGGCCTACACCGAGCGTTTCATGCGCACACCGCAAGAGAACCCAGACGGCTATGACTGCTCACCTCTCCACCGCTACGAGAATCTCAAAGGCGACCTATTGCTCATCCACGGCACAGCCGATGACAATGTCCACTACCAAAACACGGCCGAACTGGCCGAAGCTCTCGTACAAGCACAAAAGCAGTTTGACATGCAAGTATACACCAACCGCAACCACAGCATCTACGGAGGCAAGACACGTCTCCACCTCATAAGACGCATTGAGGATTACCTCGACCGTCATCTGCTCCGATGAAAAAGATACTTTACTGCATGCGTCATGCCCTGCCAGGAGCATGGAAGAGCGCGAGCTGGCTGCTAAAACTAATGATACCCATATCTCTGGCGGTCACACTCCTCCAGCACTTTGGCATACTCGATTTGGCAGCTCGCTTCCTCCACCCATTCTTCGTCCATCTCGGACTTCCTGGCTCATCTGCCATCACTTTCATTTCAGGAGCAGCCGCCGGCACATACGCTGGCATAGCCGCCATGATGTCCATGCCGCTTACCATGAAGCAAGCCACCATCCTCTCTCTGATGATAGCTCTCTGCCATGCCCTGCCCATGGAATGCGCCGTCAACAAGAAGACTGGATCTTCCTTCTGGAAGATGGCTCTCATACGCGTCATCATGGCATTCGCCTGCGCCGCCATCCTCAACCTCCTCCTGGCACCCGACACCACTCCTTATTTATACATAGGAGCAGAAACGGGCAGCACGTTAGCACAGGTCATGCAGACATGGGTGGTATCACAGATACAGATGTCGCTGACAGTCGCACTCATCATCTATATCCTCATGGTTATCCAGCGCATGATAGAGGCATACAAGCTCCTCACCCCACTATCCCATTTCTTCGCGCCGCTCATGTGCATCTTCGGTCTTCCACGCCAAGCAGCGTACATGTGGCTCGTAGGCAACATCCTCGGCATCAGCTACGGCTCTGCCGTCATGGTGGAATTAGAGGATAAAGGACTCATCAGCCGCAATGACGCCAATGATGTCAACTATCACCTCATCATGAACCACTCCATGCTCGAAGACACCATCGTCTTTGCCTCCACAGGCATCCCAGCAATATTGATTATCTCCACACGCATATCCTTTGCCCTCGCCCTTGTCTGGCTGCGCAAAGCCACACGTACACTCATTCATAATAATCATCTCAACTATGCACACACCCACA
The DNA here is from genome assembly GCA_036303125.1 of Bacteroidaceae bacterium. Lineage (GTDB taxonomy): Bacteria > Bacteroidota > Bacteroidia > Bacteroidales > Bacteroidaceae > Minthosoma. The sequence goes on along the minus strand of JAXJBE010000042.1, from coordinate 1,224 downwards.
CTACGTGCCGCCCTCTTTGACCTCGACGGCACCCTCTTAGACACAGAATCACAGTACACCGTCTTTTGGAGGCGCACAGCCAGACACTATCGCCCAGACGTTCTCAATCTTGAATATGCCATCAAAGGCACCACTCTGACTCAGATATTCTCCAACTACTTTCCTGATGCCGGGGTGCAGGCAGAGATTACCAATGCTCTCAACGAATGGGAACGCACCATGCAATATACATTCGTCCCAGGCGCCCTTGGCTTTCTCCAAGACCTCAAAGCACACAGCGTCAAATGCGCCGTCGTCACAAGTTCCAATATTATCAAGATGCAGAGCGTGGCTCATCAGATACCAGAGTTCAACACACTCTTCGACCGTGTCCTCACAGCCGAGGATTTCACGGCATCCAAACCAGCCCCGGACTGTTACCTACTTGGCGCACGCATATTCAATGCCTCCATCCAAGAATGCGTTGTTTTTGAGGACGCTCCCAATGGACTCCAAGCCGGCAAGTCGTCAGGCATCATGACAATGGGTCTCACAACTGGTCTCACAGCCGAACAAATAAAAGACAAGTGCGACCACGTCATCCCTGACTTCACCCATCTCTCATACGAGAAGACCATAGCACTCCTCTCTGACTTCTGGAAGAAAGACTAATAAACAATAGACATACCGTCAGTATACATTTGCGTTCAGCGCTGGCTGAACGCATAATCTACAGCATTCGTCCAAACTCATCAGTACACACAAATATGCTTTCTGATTGTGGTCAGCAATCACCATCAATGCCCAGCAGTATTTCTTTTTGAAAATTTACATGGGTACCTATCAGACCCGATTGAGCGTACAGGCTAATGCCCATATAAAACAAAGAGAAGAGGATTTTTCGTCCTCTTCTCTTGTTAGTTCATGTCACAGTTTTTCTATTTCCTCCTTTGACAGGCCTGTGGCTCGCTGGATAACGTCAATGCCGACACCTAACTGCTTAAATTTGCGTGCAGTCTCCATTCTTTCCTCTGCGCGTCCTTCTGCGCGCCCCCTTGCGTGCCCCTTCGCTTCGCCCTCAGCAAAGCCCTCAAGCTTTGCCCCTTCCATAACGCAAATGGTGTCGCGGAACTTCTTGATGCTCTCGTCATAGCGCAGCCTGTCCTCCTTGGACATTGAGCTGATGTCTGTTATCTCTGCCAACTTGGCGAAGATGCTGCCTGGAGTAACCCAGGGCAGGCGGGT
>JAXJBE010000041.1:0-14434 GCA_036303125.1 Bacteroidaceae bacterium | reverse complement strand
GTTGTAGTCCTTGTATGAGACGTAAAGTTCCATGCAGGTGAACTCCGGGTTGTGGCTGCGGTCCATTCCCTCATTGCGGAAGTTGCGACCTATCTCATACACACCCTCAAAGCCTCCCACGATGAGTCTCTTCAGATAAAGCTCCGTGGCGATGCGCAGATACAGATCCACATTGAGCGCATTGTGATGAGTTATGAAAGGGCGTGCAGATGCGCCACCCGCTATCTGCTGGAGAATAGGAGTCTCCACCTCTGTAAATCCAGCCTCATCAAAGACCTGACGCATGGTGCGCAGGATTGTGGCGCGCTTGAGGAAGGTATCCTTCACTCCATTGTTGACAATGAGGTCCACATATCTCTGGCGGTAGCGGAGCTCAGGGTCTTCAAAGGCATCAAACACCTGTCCGTCCTTCTCTTTCACTATGGGCAGCGGCTTAAGGCTCTTGGCCAGCACAGTGAGCGACTTGGCATGCACGCTCACCTCCCCTGTCTGTGTGCGGAAGACAAAGCCCTCCACACCAATGAAGTCGCCAAGGTCGAGCAGCTTCTTGAATACCTGATTGTACATATCTTTATTATCCTCGGGACAGATATCGTCACGAGTGATATACACCTGTATGCGTCCCTTTGAATCCTGAAGTTCAACAAAGCTGGCCTTGCCCATCACACGGCGGCTCATCATGCGGCCGGCAATGCACACTTCGCGGAGAGGCTCCGCAGGGTTGCCATCCGCATCTGTGGCTGGATCCTTAAACTCTGCCACGATGTCGACAGAGAAAGCATTAGTGGGATATTCTGCGGCTGGATAGGGATTGATGCCCATATCCTTCATGGCCTGAAGATTGTTCCTGCGGTTTATCTCCTGCTCAGAAAGTTCAAGTACGTTCATCTTTTTCTTTATATCTTGTATTGTCTATATTATTTACACGACTCCGCATGCCATACATCCTTGCGCCTGTCAAAATCTGCCAAAACGAAGCATCACAAGTCACATATATAGCATACCATGATGCAAAGTTACAAATTTTTCAGTTAAAATGGGGTAAAGCCCTATCTTTTTCATTCCACCAAGCCTTTTTTTTCGTACCTTTGCACTTCGGAAGCATCAAAAAACGACAAACTAATTCAAACAATAAGGTAAGAAGATAATTTTATGGATTCAACTATCGACACAACAAAAGTAGCCTCAGGAACGGCATCCTTTGACTGGAGCAATTTCGATTTGAGCCTCCTTTTTGACTACATCATCACATTTGGCAAGAACCTCATCGCAGCCATAATCGTCTACATAGTCGGACGCTTCATCATCAAATACGTCAAGAAGGCCGTGCATGCCATAACCGTCAAGCGCAAGTTCGAAGCCTCACTCTCCACATTCATCAACAGCCTTGTGTCCATCTCGCTCAACGTTCTGCTGGGCATCATCATCATAGGCGTGCTGGGCATCGACACCAGTTCGCTCATCGCCATCTTCGCCTCAGCCGGCATAGCAGTGGGCATGGCATTGAGCGGCACTCTACAAAACTTTGCAGGCGGTGTGCTCATCCTCATCCTTCGCCCATACAAGGTGGGAGACTACATAGAAGCGCAGGGATTCGCTGGCACAGTAAAGGAGATACAGATATTCTCCACCATCCTCGGCACCACAGACAACCAGATTATCATCATCCCCAACGGACCCCTCGCCACAGGAAGTCTCAAAAACTCTACCGCCGCCCCACGCCGACGTGTGGACATCGATGTAGAGGTGGCCTACGGCACAGACCCCGAAAAGGTCAGAGCCATCCTGAGCGACATCATCGCAACCGATGAGCGCATCATCAAAGATGACCCATACGCGCCAATCATACCGATGACCACCATGTCAACATCCAGCATCATCTTCCAGATGCGCATGTGGGCAAAGGCTGAAGACTACTGGAACCTCCGATTCGAAACAATAGAAAGGGTCTATAAGACCCTGACAGAATCCGGCATTGAGATTCCATTCCCACAGATGGACGTGCACATCAAGCCATAACCCAACCTTTCTGCGGCAGGATGACACCATAGTTCATTTTGTTTTCTCATTCACAATTATTATAGTTCACACCCATTTGTTCATGATTAAGAACATCATCTTCGACCTCGGGGGCGTCCTCCTCGATATTGACCTACCATACTGCATGAGGAGCATCAAAGCTCTCGGCGTCGACCTCTCCTCTCTGCCCGAACACACGCAAACCCTTTCTTCTGGCAAATCCAGCACAGACATGCAACCTGCTGTCCTGGGCGAGGGCATAGTGGCCAATGGCATTCTCCATCAATACCAGGTTGGCACCGTGTCCACTCCCGACTTCTGCAACGCCCTGCTCTCCCTCTGCCATAAAGGCACCACAACACAACAAGTCATCGACGCATGGAATACATGCTGCATCTCCATCCCCGAATACCGCCTCAACATCATTCGCCAACTCAAAGAAGAGGGCTACAAGATATATATGCTCTCCAACACCAACGACTGTCACTGGCAGGACATTGTCTCACGCTGTTTCGGTGGACAGGACGTGGTGGACAGCCTCTTCGACCGCACGTTCCTCTCGCAAGAGATGCATCAAGCCAAGCCCAACGACGACATCTACCTTTCTGTCCTTGAGGCCATCAACGCTACAGCCCACGAGTGTATCTTCATAGACGACTCCACTCCCAACATCAAGGCTGCCCGCGCCCTCGGCTTTGAGACCATCCACGCCGAAGTGTCCAGGACGCAAAACGGCAAGGTCATCTCACGTCCAGAGCACGAATGGTATGACGAACTGAGAGTGCTGCTGGAGAAAGATAAAAAAGGAATGTTAGCATAAAAGAAAAATCCGGCAAGCCCAACACCCTTCGGGAGCCTGCTCCCAAGGGGCTGTGAGCTTGCTCCCGAGGGGTTGTGAGCAAGCCCATTTGGGGTGTTGGGCTTGCTCGTTTGGAGATGTGGGCAGGCGCATTGAGAATTTGTGGCAGGAGACGGCTCAATTACTGCTCAATTTAAAATAAGATTGCGATCGATGAGATTGTTAGCTATGGCATAAAGCGTGAGGCCTGCGAGAGAATGAATCTGCAATTTGCGTGCTATGTTGCGCCTGTGCGTGATGACGGTATAGACCGAGATGCACAGACGTTCCGCAATCTCCTTGTTTATCATGCCCTGCACGAGACACACGATGATTTCCTTCTCACGTTCGGAAAGAGCTTCCTGGCCATCACTCTGGCAGATAATCTGAGATATGCGCGATGAGACATCCTGTGTCTTCACCTTCTGTTCCAGCAGACGGATAGCAGGAACGAAGATGGCATCTTCCACCCTGCTGTGATTGCTGAGCCACTCCTCAATGTTGTAAAGGTCAAACAGTGTGGCGGTGAGCTGATGGTTGGTAAAACTGTCTTGCGGCAGATACTTGATTATGATGTGCTTGAGCTCCTGCAGGCGAGTGGTGGTGTCACCATGATGTTTGGAAAAAAGCTCCACATTGTAGTTTGATTTCTGCTCGCCAACCATGAGAGCTTCCACGTATGGAAAGAGAGTCTTCTCCTCATATTTCATGTGAAGACGGACATCATGCGCATACTCATCGTAAATTCGCAGAATGAGTCTGCCAACCTCATCGCCGGGCGAAAGCGCCTCTTCGAGTTTGCGCCGTATAGAAGGAAGTTGGAAATCCAAGAAATAACGATGCGAGGCACGCAGGTAGTCAAGGAGTGTTCTGACGGAGACTCGCGCGTCACTTCCCTTTGGGGCATAACCGTTGATGAGATAGTTGACAACGGTAAGGAAAGTGTGGCTGCACACATCCTGCTCCTGACAGACCTCGCTGACAGTCTTATCGCCAAAGCCCAGCCGTATGCCAAAAGCACTAAGTCCTTGCAGCATGCTATAGTTGTCGCTGATGATGTCTATCATCTTGTCATCAGCCTCGTAGAGTTTCAGTTGTTTCATCTTATCGTAGTTTTACGGATGCAAAGGTACGTCTTTTCCTCCGAACCAGCAATACCCATTTGTAAGTATTATATTTTGAGAGGGAGAATGGCATATACCAACAAAGTGTTGTCCTCTGTCCTCAGATGGCTTTGACAGCATAGAGAAATCTCGTGATTCAAACCTTTAATTGTTTGGTTGTCGACTTGACACTTCCACATCAAAAAGTGGGCATTCGAGGAAATAACATTAGTTTTTTTATATTGATTGGCTTGCAATCCGATTTTTTTATATAAATTTGTCTCCCAATAAAAATCACCTTAATCTTTTAAACGACCAAAACATGAGAGCAAATCATTCACTTTGGACTATATTATTACTACTGTCCTTGATTTTCACTTCTACAATCTATGCCCAGAAAAAGACTACAGAGCCATACGGTCCCATCCCCTCAGTCAATCAGCTGAGATGGCAGGACATGGAGATGTATGCCTTCATACATTATTCGCTCAACACCTACACGGATCAGGAATGGGGATACGGCAATGAAGACCCGCAGCTTTTCAACCCGTCTGACCTTGACTGCCGGCAGTGGGCAAAAGTGTGCAAGCAAGCTGGCATGAAGGGCATCATCCTCACAGCCAAGCACCATTGCGGCTTCTGCCTATGGCCTTCGGCTTACACCGAATACTCGGTGAAGAACTCTCCGTGGAAGGACGGCAAGGGCGATGTGGTCAAGGAACTGGCTGACGCATGCCGCAAGGAAGGACTGGAGTTTGCCGTATACCTCTCTCCTTGGGACAGAAATCACCCTCAATACGGACAAAAGGAATATGTGGAATACTTTCGCAACCAGCTACGCGAACTGTTGACCAACTATGGCGAAATTTTCGAAGTGTGGTTTGACGGAGCCAATGGCGGCGATGGCTGGTATGGCGGCAAAAATGAGAGAAGGACAATAGACGTGGCCACCTACTACGAATGGCCCGAGACCTATAAAATGATAAGAGAACTACAGCCCCGCTGCTTGATATGGAACGATGGCAGCGACCGTGGCGACCTCAGATGGGTAGGCACCGAAGCAGGCTATGTGGGTGCAACCAACTGGAGCTTGCTCAATAAGGAGGGCAAGGTGGACTGGGGCATGCTGCATTTCGGCCTGGAAGGCGGGGACTCATGGGTGCCTGGCGAGACAAACACGAGCATTCGTCCAGGATGGTTCTACCATGAACATGAGAACTCTCAGGTGAAGAGCCTGTCCAAACTCATGGACACATACTATAAGTCCGTAGGGCGCAACTCCACACTTTTGCTAAACTTTCCCATAGCCCCCAACGGGCGCATCCACCCCACAGACAGTCTGAGAGGCATCGCCTTCAAGAACATGATTGACGAGGTCTTCAAGACCGACTTGGCTCGCAAAGCCAAGATAACCACCGCAAGCACGGGCAATGGAGGCAGGAAGACTTCAACGATGATAGAATTTAAGAAACCAACAACATTCAACCGCTTTGTAGCTGAGGAGGATATAAGCTTGGGACAGAGAGTGAAGAAGTTTGCTCTGTCTGCTCTCGTTGACGGCGAATGGGTCAAGCTCAAAGACGCATTGGCGGAGGAAGGAGACGGTATGACAACTATAGGGCACCGACGCATCATCTGCTTCCCTGACGTCACCGCCACTAAGCTGCGCTTCGACATTGAGGAAAGCAAGGCTGCGCCCGTGATAACGCGCACAAGCGTATACAAAGCCCCTGCACTCACTAACGACATAGCCGGCGCTGGCGAGAAGAAAATGTTCAGCTATTACTTCTTCTACAGCAACCCCAACCAGATGATGATAGACCTGGGCAGCACGAAGACTGTATCGGAGTTTCGCTACCTTCCACCACAAGACGGGCGCGAAGGCATCATAACTCACTACAGCCTATATGCCACCGAAGACTGGAAGGAGTGGAAGAAAGTGGCATCGGGCGAATTTTCCAACATCGTCAACAACCCTATATGGCAGACTGTGCAATTTGCCCCAACAAAGGCTAAAGTGCTGAGACTTGATGCAGACAGGCTTGCTGAGGGGAAAAGAATGAGGGCGGAAGACTTTGAAGTTGTTGAACAAAACAAGGAGAAGCACGACTGGGAAGACCCCGCCGTCCTCGGAATCAACAAACTGCCCTATCACTCAACACTCCAGTTGCCATCGAAGGAGAAGGAATGCAAAGAGATTGTGTCTTTAGACGGCCAATGGCTTTTCAGATGGTCCGCAACCCCCGAACAGCGCCCCGCTGGCTTTGAGGCCAATGACTATGACGTCAGCCATTGGGACAGGATTGAAGTGCCAGGCAACTGGCAGACTCAGGGTTTCGGCACTCCTATCTACACTAACATGAAGTACCCCTTCCTCAGAGAACGTCCTTACGTCATGGGCGAACCCCAAAAGGATTGGACTGCTTACGAGAACCGCAATCCTGTGGGAGCATACGTGACTTTCTTCAACGTGACGAAGGAGATGATGAACCAAAATGTCATCCTTCACTTCGGAGGTGTGAAATCAGCCATGTACGTATGGGTCAACGGAGAGAAGGTGGGCTACAGCCAGAACTCCATGTCGCCTGCCGAGTTTGACATAACCAGCTTTCTCCATGAGGGCAAGAACAGATTGGCTGTAGAGGTCTACAGATGGAGCGACGGCAGTTATCTCGAATGTCAGGACATGTGGCGTCTGAGCGGCATCTTCCGTTCTGTGCAGCTATGGGTGCGTCCACTGGTGCATATCGCAGACTACAAGGTGAAAGCCACTCCAAGCGATGACTATGCGGAAGCGCAGGTAAAAGCAGACATCTTGGTATGCAACAAAGGTAAGAGAGCTGTTAAAGGCATGAACGTGGTACTGAATATAGATGGCCAAAAAGTGGCAAGCAACGTGAAGGAGATAAAAGCAGGCGACACCCTGGCCGTCCAGCTCAATTACAAAATAGACAGTCCAAGGCTATGGTCAGCCGCTCAGCCTCATCTCTATCCCTTCAGCGTAGAACTGCTGGACAAGAAGGGCGAAACAACTGAGCACTTTGACTACCATCTCGGAGTGAAGCGTGTGGAAGTCGATGGAGAGGTGTTCAAGGTGAACGGACAGAACGTCAAGCTGAAAGGTGTGAACCGCCATGACCACCATCCTCGCACAGGACGTCATGTCGATGATGCCACCTATGAGAAGGACATAACGCTGATGAAGCGCGCCAACATCAACTTCCTGCGCACAAGCCATTATCCTGACCGCCCATATCTCTACGAGCTCTGTGACCGCTACGGCATATATGTCATGGACGAGGCCAACCAGGAAAGCCACGGTTACGGATATGCCAATCGCGACATGGGTGAAGACCCCGCATGGAAAGATGCGCATGTGGATCGAGCCGTCTCTCTCGTTGAGCGAGACAAGAACCATCCTTGCGTCATCCTTTGGAGCCTTGGCAACGAGGGAGGCGTGGGACCCAACATACAGGCCATGTACGATGCTGTGGTGGCTCGTGACTCCACGTTCCTGCCTTTCTACGACTGCAACTCCCGCTATTCGTCTCTCTTTGATGATGGCTACCTATATCCAGAAGAAATGCGAAAGAAAGCTCAACAGATAAGCGACAAACCATTCATAGCTCGCGAATACGCTCATGCCATGGGAAACTCCATGGGAAACATGGACGAGTATATGGATGTCATATATTCTGACTCATCAATAGTGGGAGCAGCCATCTGGGATTGGGTTGACCAAGGTCTCGCCAGACCAAAGGACGGGAGCAAGATGCGCCTGTCAAGCGACCTCACATTGGCCGATGATGAATACTGGGCATACGGCGGCGACTTCGGCGACAAACCCAACGACGGGAACTTCTGCATCAATGGTCTCATCGGGCCAGACCGCAAACCACATCCACACTACTATCAAGTGAGGTATGCCTACCAGCCTATTCGCTTCAGCATGAAAGACGGGGTGATAAGGAAAGAAAGCATGGACCCTACTATCAGCGTGGATGACTTTGACTATACGACCGACACCATCAGCATTGACGGCGAGAGCATAGTGACAATAAAGGCTGTGCTTAAAGAGGCCACTCTTTGGGCTGGGAAGGGCTATCCAGTCGCATCAGAGCAGTTTGTCATCAAGGGCTATGACTACCCTTCTTCTCTGAAAACATCTGTCATAACACCCAAAACAAAGAAGGACAAGGCAGCAGCCAGAATGCCAAACGTAAAGAAAGTGGATGGTGGATATATGGTCGCTACCGAACGAGGCAGCATCGTGATAGACAGCACTGGAGCTCTCGCCGCCATCAACATTGACGGACATAACCTGCTCTCCGCTCCCCTTGAGCCTTACTTTTGGAAACCAGAGAATGACAACCAGCGTGCAGCTGGATTTGCCAACAGACTAAAAGCATGGAAGGATGCAGGCAAAGAGCGCACGCTGCATGACTTTGCAGCCTCCACCCAAAACGGCATAGCAACAGTCAAGGCCTCCTTCACCATGGCAGTAGGGGCTGAGTATGACATAGAGTACAAGATTAACAAGGAGGGAGAGGTGATGGTCAGAACTGAGTACCATCCTACAGCTGACAGCATACCGCTCATTCCAAAGTTCGGCATGAGGATGCGCCTGCCGGCCAACTATACAGATATCGAATACTACGGCCGAGGTCCATGGGAGAACTATCCTGACCGCAAGACTGGCTATGAAATAGCGCGCTACCACATGCCTCTGGAGGAGTACATGGTGGACTATCTGCGTCCTCAAGACAATGGCAACAGATGCGACATCAGATGGTTCGAGATTTCATCTCCCGAACACAGCATCCGCATCTCCGGCTGCCAACCTCTCTGCATACGAGCTTGGGACTACAGCGAGGAAGACCTAACGGCGGCGCATCCTCATGAGCTACACCGAGGTTCCTTTGTCAACCTCAACATAGACCACAACATCCACGGTGTGGGCGGCGCGGACACATGGGGCAAACGCACACTACCTCAATATACGATAGACGGCAACAAGGAGCACAAGTATGCATTTATCATAAGCGTGGAATAAAGCCTGACTACGAAATGGCAAAACCGCCGCAAAGGTATTTCAGAACCTTTGCGGCGGTTTTATTAACGGGTGCATCTCTACTTAGGAGCGTTCTATAAATTAGAGGCGGTTTTGAGAATGCTCATTTACATCTTCGCCATAGCCTGTTCGAGGTCTGCAATTATATCATCGGCATTCTCTATACCAATAGAGAGTCGCACAAGGTCAGGCGCTACACCAGCTTCACGAAGCTGTTCCTCTGTAAGTTGACGGTGAGTGTGGCTTGCAGGATGGAGGACACAGGTGCGAGCATCTGCCACATGGGTGACTATAGAGATGAAGTCGAGGTTGTCCATAAACTTGATGGCTTCCTCGCGGCTGCCCTTGAGTCCGAAGGCAATGACTCCACATGAACCGTTTGGCATATACTTCTGCGCCAGCGGATAATACTTGTTGGATGGCAGGCCGCAGTAATTGACCCATCCCACCTTCTCGTTTTTCTCCAACCACTCGGCCACCTTCTGCGCATTGGCACAATGTTGGCGCATGCGCAGATGAAGTGTCTCAAGACCAAGGTTGAGGAGGAATGAATTTTGCGGAGCGGGTATCGAACCAAGGTCACGCATGAGCTGGGAGATGAGTTTAGTGCAATAAGCCATCTTGCCAAAGGACTTGGTATAGGTCAACCCATGATAGCTGTCATCTGGCGTGGTGAGACCTGAGAACTTCTCTGCGTATGCATCCCAGTCGAAGTTGCCGCTGTCTACAACGCAGCCGCCCACCTGAGTAGCATGTCCGTCCATATACTTGGTGGTGGAGTGAGTGACAATGTCGCATCCCCATTCGAATGGGCGGCAATTGATTGGTGTAGCAAACGTATTGTCCACGATGAGGGGCACTCCATGCTTATGCGCCATCTTGGCAAATCGTTCGATGTCAAACACATTGCCGCCAGGGTTGCTTATGGTCTCTCCGAAGAAGCACTTCGTATTAGGACGAAACTCCTTCTCAATCCGTTCATCATCCCATTCAGGGTCAACAAAGGTGCACTCAATACCGAGTTTCTTCATCGTCACGCCAAAGAGGTTGAACGTGCCGCCATAGATGGTGTTGCTGGTGATGAAGTGGTCGCCTGCCTCGCAGATATTGAATACCGCATAGAAGTTGGCAGCCTGTCCGCTTGACGTGAGCACCGCCCCTACACCTCCTTCGAGGGCCGCTATCTTTTTTGCCACGTAGTCGTTGGTAGGATTAGCCAGACGTGTGTAGAAGTACCCACTGTCCTTGAGGTCAAAGAGACGCGCCATCTGTTCGCTTGTATCATACTTGAATGTCGTGCTCTGATAGATGGGGAGCTGCTGTGGCTCTCCCTTGGCTGGTTTCCATCCGCCATGTATGCAGATGGTCTCTAAATTCTTTTTCATTGCTTGTTGTGTAATATGTTTTTGTGTTTATATTGTCTTGTTAATCAATTTATACAAATCAGGCGGCGTGATTACCCGCATCTGCCTGATACTTATTCCTGACTTGATACATCTATTACAGGATTTCAAACTCCACTTCGACTGTCACGCTTTGTTTTCCATTCTGATACTGCATTCTGACAGTATGCATCTCGCCAGCTGAGCAGTTGTCTGGATGGCAGCCATAAGCCCAGGAGTAGAGTTCGTTGCTTTCTATATATACATGTCCAAAGGCCCATGGGTTGGTATTGCCTTGAGCATCGAACCAAGCACCATACAGGCCTGCCGCTGTATTGGAACCAACTGTGCCGTCAGCATCAAGAGGCAGAAGCGATGTAGGCGCTCCACCAAGCATAGCTTCTATTTTAGAAGCATCCAAAGTGATGCGATATGACTGTCCATAACCTGACACATATTCTGCCTTGGCCTTCACCCTTACCATGTCCTCTCCATACTCTACAGCAGGAGAGTCCACGATGACCTTCTCCTCTGTAGGGTAAGATGCTATGACCCTGTCAAGATAGTCCTTGCGCTTCTTTAGCCAAGTGGACATCTTCGTCAGTTCAGCCTCTACATCGTAGCGGGTGTTCCAACTGTTAGGATCAATGAGTGGCCAGCGGTCTGTATCTCGCTTGTAAGCTCCCTTGCGCATCTCGTCGACATATTTCTCCACTTCTTCCCAATTGCGTGTATATATAAAGTCACTGACCTGCTGCCATGCCTGTTTATACTTCTCAACAAAAGTTGCTGATCCAAACATGTCTAAAAAGAAACGGTTGATGCTGTACGATGCTCCTGTGCCGCGTGCAGGGGCTGTGCCGTATATAAGATTCTGGTACGAGCCGAAGTAGCTATGGTTGACAGTCCAGTTATTCCAATCAAAGCAATAAGCCGCATCCCAATCCCACACGGGACCGAATGTGTACTTGCCACCCTTATCCTTGAACATGTAGAGACTTCGCGGAGCAGCTATCTCAACATTATAAAGATACTCATGCAATTGCAATATTGATATGAACGACTGCATATCCATCATACTGGCCACCTGCTCATAGTCATGTCTCTGCACCGCTCTTTCCAACAGAGCAAAGTCTGCCTTTATTGCATCAATGCGCTCCTGACCGATGTCTTCAGGTTCCTTAACGCACATCGGCAGCGAATAGACCTCGCTCCAAAAGTTGTCTGCAGCATCGGGGCTGAGAGACGGGCCATCGTCAAGGTCAAACGACATCAATACTCCTTCCACAGGGTCTATGTCAACACGTCCCTTGCCTATCTCTACCTTCTCTGTCAATTGGTACACACCGACATAATCACCATTCAGGAACACCTCCACGAAACGGCTGTGGTTGGAATAGGGCATTCCCATCCATCCTGCTGTCTCAAAGGCAAAGACGTTCATCATGTCAGTCACATCGCGATAGTTAGAAAGAAGATTCCAGTTTTTAGCCTTGTCAAGGCCAAGCAACTTACTTCTCGTATCGAGTTTGAATTTGTATGGTTTCTTCTCATAATATAGCCAGCTGGAGTTGCCTCTGCCCCGTATGCGACCTGTACCTGCATAGTTGGAGTATTCCCCCTTGCCATCAAGAGAGAAATGACAGTTGAGCCACGTGGCCTTATCGACTATCTCCGCACCTTCTTCCGTATGGATGGCGAGGGTGAACAGCCGATATCTATTATGTCCCTTCTCTTCGTCTGCGAGAGCATTGGCAAAGCTGATGCTGTCTATGGATGAAGTGCTATATGGCACTATCATCTCCGTCTCATCTCCCCGAAGGATATGAGCATCAAGGCGACTTCCGTCAGTGGAAAAGGTAAACGACGCACCGTCTTCTGCCTTCAGCGGATATGTCCACAACTCACCTCCGTAAGTGCTATGCACATCTATCCACTCTTGGGCACGGACTGCGAGACTGGCACACGCTATAGCAAGTGCCAGCACTCCTTTTTTTCTATTCATAGGTTCTCATTCATTGGTGCAGCTCTGATTGGGAAGCTGTCAGTTAGTAGTTAATCGTAACAGTTGCAAAGTTACACCATTTTTTCCTATACGGCAAGAGAATGAGGATAAAAAGAAGGCGCACCGAATAAAATTCGATGCACCTATAAACCAATCTTATGATTATATGGCGTGAAGCCATGACATGCCTGTTCTATACGATGCCCTGCGCCATCATTGCGTTGGCCACCTTCATGAAGCCTGCCACGTTGGCACCCTTGACATAGTTGACATATCCGTCAGCCTCTGTACCATACTTCACGCAGTTCTCATGTATGTTCTCCATAATCCAGAGGAGCTTGGCGTCAACCTCTTCTGCTGACCATGAGAGACGCTCTGAATTCTGTGACATCTCAAGGCCTGACACTGACACACCGCCTGCGTTAGATGCCTTGCCTGGAGAATAGAGCAGTTTAGCATCCTGAATGACCTTGATGGCCTCTGGAGTTGTTGGCATGTTAGCTCCCTCGGCGATAGCGATAATACCGTTGGCCACAAGAGCCTTAGCTGCCTCTTCGTTGAGCTCATTCTGGGTAGCGCATGGAAGAGCAATCTGCGCACCCTTCTCAAACCAAGGCTTAGCTCCAGCCACATACTTGGCTGATGGATACTGCTCTACATACTCCTTGATACGACCACGGTAAACATTCTTGAGTTCCATGATGTAGTCGAGCTTTGCACGGTCAATACCATCTGGATCGTAGATGTAACCATCTGAGTCTGACATTGTCATTGGTATGCCACCGAGCTGGAGCACCTTCTCTGCAGCGTACTGAGCAACGTTGCCCGCACCAGAGATGAGAACCTTCTTTCCCTCTATTGTATCGCCCTTTGTAGCGAGCATCGCGCGGAGGAAGTACACAGTGCCATAGCCTGTAGCCTCAGGACGGATGAGCGAACCACCGAATGAGAGACCCTTGCCTGTGAGCACTCCTGAGTACTCGCGAGTGAGCTTCTTATACATACCAAACATATATCCTACCTCACGGCCACCTACACCAATGTCACCTGCTGGCACATCCACGTCTGGACCAATATGGCGAGTAAGTTCAAGCATGAACGCTTGGCAGAAACGCATCACCTCTGCATTTGACTTGCCGCGTGGAGAAAAGTCTGAACCGCCTTTGCCACCACCCATTGGGAGCGTAGTGAGAGAGTTCTTGAATGTCTGCTCGAAAGCGAGGAACTTGAGGATACCAAGGTTAACTGAGCTGTGGAAACGAATACCTCCCTTATAAGGGCCAATGGCATTGTTGTGCTGCACGCGGTAACCCATGTTGGTCTGAATCTGACCCTTGTCGTCCATCCAAGTAACGCGGAACTGATAAACGCGATCTGGAATACAAAGACGCTCGATAAGGTTGGCCTTATCAAACTCTGGGTGCTTGTTGTACTCATCCTCGATTGTGCTGAGAACTTCTTCTACTGCCTGATGGTACTCAGGCTCATTTGGAAAACGGCGCTTCAAGTCTTCCAATACTTTTTTTGCGTCCATGTGTGTTTGTAGTTTATTTTCTGTTATTAAATAGATAATGTTTATACCGTCTCATTGAAGCCTCTTAGTCAAGCCAGCCAAACAACCTCTGTGGTAACAGTGCTGTCAAGCTGACCAAACTGCGCCATCTATAATATCATAGTCAGGCATAGAGCTCCATAAATCCTACAGATCGAAACAGATTACTTTCTCAAGCGTTTGTCGCTGTATTTTTTATTTCGGGTGCAAAGTTAATACTTTTACACTTACCGCCCAAATATTCTTACAAAAAAACACGATTTATTGAAAAAAAGTTGCAATTTTATTGTTTTTCGCCCATCTTGATTGAAAAAAGCAGCCAAAACCGTCCCTTCAATAACTTTTTTCTCAAAGCCCTCTCAGCGATTGTCATCATATAAGCCAACAATTGTCACAGTAGCCATTGCCCAAGCAATTCCTACAGAAAGTATCACAGGGTTATAGTCGCCACGGCAGCCATAGAG
>JAXJBE010000040.1:0-3221 GCA_036303125.1 Bacteroidaceae bacterium | reverse complement strand
GTCTTGGACAGGTGGAAGAATGGTGGAGCTACAACGAAGCAGTAGACTCTGCACGTAAGGCAACGGCAGGCTTGCGCTCGTTGGTAAGTGACCCACGACAGCAAGAGCGTATAGACTCGCTGCAGCTGCTGCTAACAATGAAATATAATAATGTGCGACTTGTTATGGCTGAATTAGTGAACGACAAGTCGGATACCCTATATTATAATAAGGTGAAGAATCTGTATAGCGGACATGATTCGCTCGTGATTCGTCCGAAGACTGCCGATACCAAAGAAAACAAGCAGACTGTGTATGAGGTGGTAAAGACGAAGCGTGGTTTCTTTGCCCGACTTGCCGATGCTTTCCGCAAGCAATATGCAGATACTGTGAGCGTTCGCCAAGAAGAACTTGGAAAAGTCACCGACTCCGTGGGTCATACCATCAATATTGCTGATACCGTGGCTGATGTGCTGTCTGAGATTAAACTTGCAGAAAACAAGGCTAAACAACAGCATAAGGATAATGTAAATCGCAAAGCACGCAATCTGCAGATGGTTAGCATGCAGCTGGCTCAGCGTATGCAGCAACTATTGGAAGATGTACAGGGTGGAGAGCGTAGGTATCTGCAGCGAGCATTAGACAAAGACCTCGTAGTTCGTAAGGCCGCTTTCCGCAAGGTGGAAATGTTGGCAGTCCTGTCGGTGGTATGTGTGGTGATACTCCTGCTTTTCATATATCGTGATATGCGCAAAGAGCGTATCTATCGCAATTATCTCGTTCAGGCTAAGGCTGAGACTGAAAAGCTAATGGCACAGCGCGAGCGACTGCTCCTTACTATAACCCACGACATCAAGGCTCCTGCAGCATCAATATCTGGCTTTATAGAGTTGTTGTCCGATCATGTGTCAGGCGAAAAAGCTAAGGCATGGCTCTGCAATATCCAGTCGTCTGCCAACCATTTGCTAAACCTCGTTACTGCTCTTTTGAACTATCATCAGTTAGAGAATGGCATTATAAAACCGCAGAATGTCAGCTTCCGTCCATCGCAGCTCATAGAGAGTTGTGTGGCAGAGCGTCTACCTCAGGCAATGGAGAAATCTCTTGTCTTGGAATGTCATACCCAGAGGTGTGGCTCTAAGATGTGTGTTGCCGATGCATTCAGGATAAAGCAGATTATCGACAACCTCGTTAGCAATGCCTTGAAATATACCAAAGAGGGTAGGGTCGTTGTTGATGCCGCTGTCGTTGGTGGCGGTTGGCTAACCGTGAAGGTTGCCGATACAGGCGTAGGAATGACGGAAGAAGAATGTGAGCGAGTGTTTCAAGCTTTCACCCGATTGCCTGGAGCGCAAGGTATAGAGGGCGTAGGTCTTGGCTTGTCTATAGCCAAAGAAAACATAAAGATGCTGGGTGGCGACATCCAATTGCAGAGCACCAAGGGTGAAGGCTCTGTCTTCACAGTAAGAGTACCTGTGGCTATAGATTTCAACGATAGCTCAAAAGAAAAAGATGCTAAACGAGATGCTCCAAGCAGCAATATCACTAAGCATATTGCCGATACCGACACGTATAAAGTGTTGATTGTTGACGACGACTCTTTGCAGTTGCAATTGCTAAAGGAATTGCTTGCCAATATCAAGCCTGGACGTTGGAATGTCATAGCTTGTCAACATGTTGATGAAGCCATTCGTATGGTCAATACTTGGCATCCTCATATTCTGTTTGCTGATATTGAAATGCCTGAAATGGGTGGAAGAGAACTCATCAGCAATATCTACCATAGCAATATGGTTGTAGTTGCTATGACTGCTCATGAGCGAAGCATAGAACCAGAGTTGCATAGCGCAGGCTTCGATGCTTGCTTGTTTAAGCCTTTTGGTGCAGCTGGGCTGACCACTCTCTTCTCGCAGCTCACTAACAAAGAGATTACTTCCGTTCGCGACATTGCTCCTGATGTAGCTTCATCATCAGCCGATGGCAATCAGTCGCAAGATAATGTCTCTCCATCTAATCGCTTTGCTGCATTAACCGTCTTTGCAGATGGCGATGTTGAGGCTGAGCGCACAATATTGACAGATTTCAAAACGAGTCTTGACGAATATATATCGAGGTTAACCTCTGCTTTGAATATAGAATCAGAAGTCGCATCAGCTGAAGAAAATGCAACATCCCTGTCAGCCCGTATAAAAGAAATTGGCAGTGTAGCGCATAAGCTCTTGCCAATAGCTTCTATGCTCAATCTCACTACTCTCAACACCATCCAGCAGTTGTCGCCCGAGCATATCGCCGAACTTGAACCTTCGCAAGCCAATAAACTTGCTGCCGAAGTGCTTAATGAACTGCGTGAAGTTGAGGAGGAATTAGTACGAATGCTATAGTTAAGCAGTAGGAATGCTATAGTTAATTAGTAGGAATAACAAAGTGAGGTTCTTAACTATAGATTCCATATTACTATCTCTTTCGTTCAACTGTGGGCTGAACGGTCATAGAAAGCGTTTGACTTTGCGATTTATTATATGATACTTTACCGTTCAACAGCTGTTGAACGAAAGAGATAGTTTATTGCTTCCTTGATGACAAGCTCTATCTTTTGGAGTTCCTTATTATATATGTTGACAAGGATATAACGGATCATCCGATAAATCTTGGTGGCAGCTAAGACTTGCTTATGTTTTGTCCCACACGGATAGCACCGATAGCACGGATTTTTAGGACCTCTGGTCCTTGTTGCTTGGGGATGAAACACGAAGCACTTTAGTTTTAACCCAAATCGGTCATTAGGATTTCTCTGTTTCGTACGGCAAAGAGAAATCCTTTAATTTTTCCCATATAGATAAGAATGATTGTCGTGTTTTTAATGATCTGGCCAAATATAGGATGTGCTTGTCTTTTGTCCTACCCAAATAGGCTGGCGTCGATATCAACTCGTACCTAATAGTCTTCAGAAATTTCTTCTTGTTGGAATTGATCAGCGCATGTCTGAATAACGACATGAAGTTATATGCCATGACAATGAAATTCCCACATGCCTCTGTTGCCCAGAAATTATTTGTGACAAAGTCATCGATGGAGAAATCATTCTTCAATTCTTTTATCCTATTCTCAGAATCCGCTCTTCCGCGATATGAGTCATATACAATCTTGGCCGGCAGGTCAAGGTCTGTTACAAAGCAGCTGTATCGGTATTTTCCGAAATCCTGCTCATCCTCAAAAAGCTCCAGTTGCTTGATTTGCTTTCC
>JAXJBE010000039.1:0-19117 GCA_036303125.1 Bacteroidaceae bacterium | reverse complement strand
GTGCTGAATAACCCTTTCTTTAGATACATGGCACGCTGAAATGGGACTGAAAGTAGGGTCAGAGACCCTACCCTGTAAATAGCCCCTTCAGGGCTGGCCATCCGTAACATTCTGCCATATTTATTGGTCATTCAATTACCAAATCACTCATGATTATAAATTACAAATTGTTCAATAGTTTGGTGGTATCTGGTAAGTTATCTCATAATAGAATGGCTGTACATAGCCCGATGCGTTGCTTGTGCCAGATGAATGTGGCACTATTAGGCGCACCTTGGCTTCTTTGCCTGCTACCTTGGTGAGACGGATGAAGTTGAGAGGCTTGAGCCATCCTTTAGGCACAGACGAACCGTATGCTTTATTCATGATACCCTCTGTGAAGGAGGCTGTGTAGCTGCGGCCATAGTGTGAATAGGTGCAGAGCATCTTGTCTACGATGCTGGGCATGAAGATGTTGCTGTAGGTCGTGTCTGCATTGAGTATGTCATACTCAAGGAAATCACAGAGGAGTGGACGTGTGACGGTTGAATCTTTGCGTTGCATTGCAAGTTCGACCATGGATGGACCCTCACCTTTGCGGATAATCTGTAGGTAGATGCCATCTTCGTTGAACTTGACATATTCGTTGCGTGCAATGTCTGTCAGACTATCCTGAGCATAGAACTGTTCTTCGGAGATGACATTGATCTTGCCTCCAAAAGGGTTGTCTTCGAGGAATCGGCTTATTGCTTTCTTCTCTTTCTCCTTTTGATCCGCATAGGTCTCATCGTCGTTGCATCCTGTCATACACAGGGAAATGCTTGCGACTGTCGTCGCAAGCATTAAATAGAATATTTTTTTCACTTGATAATAGTTGTGAGTGTTTTGTTTTGGACAATAGTGGATATAGTTGCAATAAAACCATTAGGTTTGATGCATCTATAGAAATTGTCAAATTGTCATTCTTCTACTGGTGTGACTTCTTTTTCTTCGTCAGCTTTCTTCTTGGCAAGATATTCTGGTAGTGCGAGACCTGCCTGGTCGAATAGTTCGTGGAGTGGGGGAACGCTCTTCATCAAGCCGCTGAGGAAGTTGGCTGTGCTGCCTTTGCCATCGGTTGAGTTGCCTGAATCCCAAACAGTGACATGGTCGATGTTGATGCCCTTGACTGCCTCGACCTGCGTCTTGACGAGTTCGGGGAGTTTCTCAAGGAGAAGAAGCATGTATGCCTTGTTGGCATCGCCTCCTGCTGCTTGCACCATCTTGTCGTAACCTTGTGCCTGGCGATTGAGGATTTCGAAGAGACCTCGTGCCTCAGCCTCCATCTTGGCGTATACTGCATCAGCTTCACCTTTGGCATTGACACGTGTTCTTTCTGCTTCAGCTTCTGCCTCGATGATTTTACGTTTCTTCTCGATTTCCTGACTAACAAGGACGTTTGCGCTTTGTGTGGCGCGCTCACGGTTAGCTCGTGCTTCCTCTGCTTTTTCCTCAGCCGAATAAGCCTCTTCAAGAGCTTTGGCTGCTGCCACCTTTTCTGCGGCGATGGCCTTGCGCTGTGCTTCAGCCTCGCGCTCACGGCGGTCTGCTTCAGAGTTGGCTATCTGCACCTTTGCCTCATTTTCACCTTTCACAGCTTGAGCGTTGGCTTCTGCTGTGCGGATACGCGTCTCGCGGTTGGCGTCAGCCTTGCCTATTTCACCAAACTTCTCTTGCTCGGCCACTC
The DNA here is from genome assembly GCA_036303125.1 of Bacteroidaceae bacterium. Taxonomy (GTDB): domain Bacteria; phylum Bacteroidota; class Bacteroidia; order Bacteroidales; family Bacteroidaceae; genus Minthosoma. The sequence goes on along the minus strand of JAXJBE010000039.1, from coordinate 17,412 downwards.
GAACCTTAGCCTCGTTGATAGCTTTGGCAGCGGCTTCCTGTCCGAGAGCCTCTATGTATCCGCTCTCGTCATTGATGTCGGTCACATTGACGTTGATAAGGCGGAGACCAATCTTTTTGAGTTCTACCTCCACGTTGCTTGAGATGGCCTCAAGGAATTTGTCGCGGTCAGAGTTGAGCTCTTCGATGCTCATTGTGGCGATGACGAGACGAAGCTGTCCGAAGAGTATGTCTCGCGCCAGTTCTTGTATCTGTGTGGCAGTGAGGCCAAGAAGTCGCTCAGCTGCTGCCGTCATGCTTTCTGCGTCTGTAGATATGCCGACGGTGAATCGGCAGGGCACGTCAACTCGTATGTTCTGGCGTGAGAGTGCGTTGGTGAGGTTTGCGTCAATGCTGATGGGAGTGAGGCTGAGATAGGCGTAATCCTGAATGATAGGCCATACGAAGGTGCCTCCTCCGTGTACACACCTGGCTGAGCCTTTGTTGCCCGTTGTGCCGTAGACAACGAGAATCTTGTCGGAAGGGCAGCGGCGATAGCGTTTGATGATGGATACGAGAAGTATCGCAGCTACGACTACTGCAACGAGAATCAATAAGAGTGTTGGTGATTCCATGTTGGTTGTTGTTTGATTGTTGTTATGTGATTAAATAAAGAATCGATGGACTGGGGATGAATCAAATGCCTCAGATTGTGACGAGGAGCATATCGTTGCCTATGGCTTCTGTCACCTTTACCTTGCATCCGCTGGCGATGGTCTCTCCATCAGTCATGGCGTCAATCTCCTGTATGGAGCCGTTGATGCTGATTTGCACCTTGCCTTTGCCCTTGCGCTGGCCAGGAATGCGCAGGTACACATCTGCTGTTTTGTCTACACAATCAGCTATCTTGAATGCTCCGTTGTGCTCCAGCTTTTTTGTCTGTTTCTTGATGTAAAAAAACATCATGACAAAGCCTATGCCCACAATGAGAGAGACGAGGAGGAGAATGATGCGGTTGGGAATACTTCCATTGAGACAGACTCCTGCCCATCCGAATCCGCAAAAGAAATTGATGAGGTTGCGGATGCTGAATAGAGAGATGCTGCCTCCGTAATCCATAGTGTCGGAGCCGTCAAAGTCTACGTCCACATCAGTACTGTCCATGCCGATGAGAGTGAGCACCATCTGCACTATGAATATGAGACCCGCTATGATGGCGCATCCCCAGTACACTTTCATCCATGGGTCAAGCGATGAATACATTTCAAAATAATCTTGCATTGTTGTGTAGGTTTTATAGTTAATACGGCACAAATGTACATGTTTTATTTAATACCGCCAAATGAAAACCATTTAATTTTATGATGATTGTTGATAATTCATGGATTTTCGCTAATTTTGCCGCCGCTAAAGAAATATGCAATATATTTTTAGTAAGACATGGATGTTCTCCCGTTATTGAAAAACGTATAAACATAGACAAATTGTTATTATATGAAAGTAGGATTTGACAACGACAAATATTTAAGGGTGCAGTCAGAGCATATAAGAACCCGCATCGCAAAGTTTGACGGCAAACTTTATCTCGAACTTGGAGGAAAACTATTTGATGACCATCATGCTTCACGCGTGTTGCCAGGCTTTCAACCCGACAGTAAGCTGCGCATGTTTCAGCAGTTGAGCGACAGCATTGAGATAGTGCTGGCCATCAGTGCTGAGGATATAGAAAAAAATAAGGTCAGAGCAGACCTTGGCATCACTTATGATGAGGATCTGCTTCGTCTGCGTGACGAGTTTATGAACAGGGGATTCATGGTGGGATCCGTCGTTGTGACATGTTACAATGGTCAGCGGTCAGCGGACGCATTCAGACAGCGCCTTGAGCGACTCGGCATCAAGTCTTACTGCCATTATCTCATTGACGGTTATCCTCACAATGTGGATCTGATTGCCTCCGACGAGGGGTTTGGCCGCAACGACTATGTGGAGACATCTCGTCCGTTAGTCATCGTCACGGCTCCTGGTCCGGGAAGCGGCAAGATGGCTGTGTGTCTCAGCCAGCTATACAATGAGAACCGCCGTGGAGTGAGGGCCGGATATGCCAAGTTTGAGACTTTCCCCGTGTGGAGTCTTCCCCTCAAGCATCCTGTGAATATTGCATACGAGGCAGCTACAGCCGATCTTAATGATGTGAACATGATAGACCCCTTCCATTTCGATGCGTATGGCGAGGTTGCCATCAACTACAACCGTGACATCGAGATATTCCCCGTGCTCAATGCGCTCTTTGAGGGTATATATGGTGAGAATCCGTATAAGTCACCTACTGATATGGGCGTTAACATGGTTGGCTTCTGCATCTCAGATGACGAGGTGTGCTGCAAAGCCTCGAAGGATGAGATTATCCGCCGTTACTATACGGCGATGAACAAATTGGCTGATGGAGCGTGCAATGACAGCGAGGTGAACAAGATAAAGCTGCTTTTTAATCAGGCAAAGATAACGACCGCTACTCGCCGTACTACAGTAGCCGCCAATGAATTGAAGAATGCCTGTGGCCATACAGCCTCGGCTATAGAACTGGAGGATGGCACCATTATTACGGCCAAGTCGAGTCCGCTTCTTGGTTGCAGTGCGGCATTGATATTGAATGTGACTAAGTACCTTGCAGGCATCGACCACGAGGTGAAACTTATACCACAGAGCATGATAGAGCCTATACAAAAGACAAAGATTGATTATCTTGGAGCGCGCAATCCTCGCTTGCACACGGATGAGGTGCTCGTGGCCATCTCTGTGCTTTCACAGCATGATGAGAACTGCCGCAAGGCTCTCGCACAGTTGCCTAAGCTCAGGGGATGCCAGGTGCACAGCACTGTGATGCTGAGCGAAGTGGACCATAAGATATTCAAGAAGCTTGGTTGTGGATTGACATGCGACCCTGTGAAGAAGAAAAAGTGAAAAGGAGTGTCTTGTACTGATATGGCAATGAAAGGTGTAGCCCTGTAGATATCCCTTGTTCGAAGACCTTGCCAGGGCATTGCTCAGGGTTGTACATGCATATTCTGGGTATGTTTTTACTGTAAAAAAAGGCCTGGTCATCCATGGCAACAACGCAAGTCTATCGTGACTCTGTTATGCCTCCGTTATGCCTCCGTTGTGACTCTAATCAGATTGCGTAGGTTAATCGGACATGCATTAGGGTGTATTCGGAATCAAAATAGGACCAAATGCTGCAAAAGATAGTGTTAGGAGGGTTCTTATGGGCGGCAGATATATCAGGTTGGTGATGCATGAATAATCAAGTGCGTCCCGGATGGCAAGATATGCATTCCGGATGGTCAGCCTCATTAAAGATGGCAAGATGTCCTGGATGGCTAACTCTGGAGGGGTTTTTTACAGGGCAGGGTCTCTGACCCTACCTTTTTGTCCCGTTTCAGCGTACCATGTATCTAACCCTGAAAGGGTTATTCAGCACAAGGCCCTTTGGCCCGAAGTGCCATTAGATACAATAGAAGCATAATTCAGCCAATCGTACCAAACCATCCGTTTATCAAGCAGATAAAGCATTGGTCAGGAATAGTCAGGAATGTATCAGAAATCTATTTTTGAATATTTCAAGACAAAAATATTCCTGGATGATTCCTGGATATTACTGATGATTCCTGACCGCAAATCCAGTCCGCTATGCGGACATGTGACCATGAAATGGTTTCGCAGGCGAAAAGATTTTTGTTTGAGTCAGCAATTGCCAGAAATGACCAGCAATCTCCATGAAATATTATTTTTAATTTCAAAAAAAGAAATATTGCTGGGTGATTGCTGTATATTGCCGATGATTGCTGACCACAATCAGAAAGCATATATAAATGTTTATTGGACAGTATTTGTGAAACAAAAGAGGGTTGGAAAGCACAAATAACCGTTATTTATAAAAATAATTGATTAAAATTGAATATTTTTGATGTTTTCTTGTGCATGTTAGAACTATTATAAGTAATTTTGTACCCAATAATGGTATTTGACACAGTAATGGCAACGAAAGAATATTTATATTGGAATAGCTTGGTGGAATCCTTGATAAGAGCAGGATTCATCCCTTCCGTTAACTTAGTAACGGGGGGGGGTACTTCTATTCTGTAAACACATCTGCCAATACAGTCAAAATCTAATCATCCAACCTTCTGTTGCGGATATCCGCACGATTTCGTTAAGTCAGAATCCCCAAAGGGAACTTCTTTACTTTGGTTTGGCGAGAACCGAAGGAGCGGCGAGAGCAGAGCCAAGTTCACTTGAGCACTGCCGAGTCGTGGCTGGGGAAGATAAAAAATCAAATCGTACTTTTAAGAGGGCTTGCATCAAGTCAAATTACAGAAAATGTAATTATTATATGTACACGCATGTGCGTGCGTACAATTATGATATTGCCAGCATTGTCTGGCTGTATTACCTTATTATTTGTGATCTATCTTCTTGCGGACGCATGCCGTCCACATCTTCTATTCCCCATCACCACCATCCGTATATTCGATCGCATGGATTGAGATAAACAGGACGGTTCTGCCATGTTGTGTAGGACTGTCCTTTGCCTATCTGTATACGTGTTCATTCATACAAAACCCATGTATGTCGTCATGTATATTTTTCGTATGATATGCCTACGTTGACATGAAGTCATCTTTCTCATGTGGAAATGGTGTACTCAATAGTAAATATACAAACTTTATTAACTATAAATTATTATTTATGAAAAAATCAACTTTCTTGTTATCGGTTGCTACTCTCACCTGCATAGGTGCAGGTGCTGTGGCTTCCAGCGGAACTGCTTGGTTTAACAGTTCCACCGAGAGCATTGGAACTCTCGATGCAGAGGATGGTGATGTAACAGTCACTCCTGACGAACCCGTGACAATCGAACCTGGTACGGATTGTACTCACTTTCTGACCAATCCAGACTTCAGCAAGCCAGATGGCGAAGGCTGGATATGGGAGAGAAAAGATTCGATAACATCTTTGGCTAAAAGCGGCGGTTGGTCTTATAAACCATGTGCAGAAGCATACGGAGGCGATGATATATATGGAGGTTTTATGTTTGATGTATATCAAACGGTAGAAGGTATGCCTGATGGAGTATATTCACTCACTGTCAATGCTTTTTATCGACCAGGCGAAAATGGTTCTTATGATGGTTCGGAGTCTGTGCCTGCATTCATCTATATCAATAGCGCCAAGGCTGCTGTTCCACATATAATGTCTGATGCTTTACAGTCTTTGGATGGAGATAACCTTAATTACTGGGAATGGAAGAATCTAAGTGATTATGGTGTTTACATTCCAAATACAATGTACGGAGCCAGCGAGGCTTTTGGTAAAGGATTGTATGAAAAGAAAATGTACGGCATTGTGCAGGGAGGCTTGATGAAAGTAGGTATTCAAAAGCTGATTTATTCACCAGAGAGTGACGATTGGTGTGCCTGGTCTGATTTCCGCCTTGTGTATGAAGGCACGTCTGCCGATGCTATTAGCACTTTAGTTGCTCCTGCCAAAGAATATCTAACAGTAATAGAGGTTGGTTTCCCAGGCCTTGTTGCAGAACTCGCTGCAGCTATTGAATCTGCTGAAACAGAAGGAGAAAACCAGCTGCATGATGTAGAGATGCTTGGTGCTGTAACAGCTCAAGTGCGCAAAGCCGTAGAAATTTATCCTTCACTTACCGCTCTTCTGGAGCAGGCAAATGCTTTAGCTGAGACTCTGCCTGAGGAAAACGCAGATTTTGCAGCTGCTATCTCTGCAGCAGAGGCTATTGATGTGGCTACATCTGCCAGCGCTGATTATGTTACGGCATACGAGACTCTCAAATATCAGTTCGCTTTAGTTAATGCTGCATACGTACCAATGGATGAGTGGGCATTCAATACGAAAATTGAATACACTGTTGATGGCTTGAAATATTATATTGATACTGAGCACAACATAGCACGCTTCAATGGTCTTGATTATACTATGGGACAGTCAGAGCTTATTCTGCCAGATGTGATTACTATTGGTGGCAATCCATATTGTGTAGTGGCTATGGAAAGAAACGGTTGGAGGTATTATTCTCAGCCCAATATCAAAAGTGTGGTTCTGCCTAATACACTAAGAAGAATAGGAAGTGAGGCATTTTATTCTTTCTCAAGCCTGAAATCCTTAGAGATACCGGCAAGTGTAGAATCTATAGGTACTGGAGCGTTTAATTCTTCTGACAATCTTCAGACCATCACGATGAAGCCAATGACTCCTCCTGTGTGTGATGGCAACATTGGTGGTAACTCACAGAAGAGACTCTATGTTCCTGATGGCTCATTCCACGCTTACCGCATTGCCAGCCAGTGGTCAGACTGTGCCATTGTGCCAGAGACTCCTGTTGAGCTAACTGTGAATGTAGTTGACGCTGGTGAGCTTGGCCGCCTTGTGCTCGATGAGGCTGGTTATCTTCAGGAAGTGAACAAGCTGACTGTCACTGGTGAACTCAACAACGATGACTGGGCAAGCATCAAGAACATGACAAACCTTATCTCTATTGATATGAGTGGTGTGCTCAATACTTCTGTTCCAGACAATCAGTTTGAGGGCAAGTGGGCACTGGAAGAGGCTGTAATATCAAACAAATGTACATCTATCAATAGATATGCGTTCCAAGGTACAGGCTTGAAGGAAGTCATTATACCAGAAGGTGTGGAGAGCATTAGAGATCATGCATTTTATGAGTGCAGAAAGGTCGCTTCTGTAGAGATGCCAAACTCTGTGATAACCGTTGGTTCAGAAGCATTTGGTGGTTGCTATGCTCTGAAGAATATAAAGCTTTCAGAGTCAATGTCTGAAATTAGCTATGGCATGTTGAGATATGCAGCAATAGAAGAAATCGATATTCCTGCTTCTGTGACAATTATCAATGAATATGCGTTCCAAGGTTGTGCCTCTCTGACATCTCTTGTTTGTCCTTCTTCATTGAAGGTTATAGAGTATAATGCATTCCATGGCTGTTCTTCATTGAAGGAGATTGAGTTTAATGAGGGTCTGACAAGCATTGAAGACAACGCGTTCTATAACTGTACGGCACTTACAGAAGTGACCCTTCCAAGTTCACTTACTCACTGTATAGATAAACCGTTTTATAACTGTCGCAACCTTAAAAAAATATATGCTCGTTCTATCATCCCTGCCACAACAAATGGCTCTTGCCCATTGTCTAATGTTCCTCTCAATGACGTAGTGCTCTATGTGCCATCATGGAGCGTGCAGGAGTATCAGCTGGCAGATGGTTGGGCTCAGTTCATGACAGTTGAGACCTATGACTTCCTGCCACAGAACGTCTGCATCAACAAGGACTTCACCTTTGCCCTCCTCGATGAGCTTGCAGAAGACGATCGTCCTAATATATCTCTTCAGTGGTCTGAGGTTCAGAGCTATGACTCGTATGGTAACACCAATTACGAGACAGGAAACCTCACCATCAATAGCCGCAGCAAGCTTCCTGTCAATGATTTCTCTCTCTATGTATCACCATATAAGAAATATTTCGATGACTACAAGCTTATGAGAGGATATGATAATGGGTCTTCATCTAAGAAGTACGCCTCTACCTCCCTCATCGTCAACGGTGAGATGCGTGCAGAGAATGTTGCCCTCAATCTCCTTGCTCGCCGTAACAAATGGCAGTTCGTCTGCTTCCCATTTGACGTGCAGATGAGCGATATCGTGCCTGTTGACCCTGTCACTCAGTGGGTCATCCGTGAGTACTCTGCTGAGAACCGTGCCAACAACAAGCTTGATGAGACATGGCTCAATGTGCCAAGCGATGCCACTCTCAAGTCTGGTAAGGGTTATATCCTCCACTGCTACAATCCAAATGTCAGCGATGACCTCGTCCAGTTCACTGTCTCTCCACTCCGCGAGAGCGTCAACCGTCAGGCCATCTTCATCGCGGACGACCGCAACGTGGCTCTCGAAGAGAACATCAGCGAGTTTGAGCAGAACCGTTCATGGAACCTTATAGGTAATCCATATCCGTCTTACTTTGACTCTCGCTTCCTCGACTTCGACGCTCCAATCACAGTCTGGAACACTTACGACAACAACTACCACGCTTACAGTCCTGTAGACGATGCCTATATCCTCAGCCCAGGCGAGGCATTCTTCGTGCAGCGTCCAGTGGATCAGGAGTCTATCGTCTTTGAGAAGGCTGGTCGCCAGACCCACACTTATGCCCGCATCATCGAGGATGAACCATCAGCAGCTGCAGCACGTCGCATGGCAGCTCCCGTGCGTGGCCACAGACATGTCATCAACCTCCACCTCAACGGAGAGAACGCATCTGACCACACACGCGTTGTCATCAACGAAGCTGCCTCTATGGACTATGAGCTTAGCCGTGACGCAAGCAAGTTCATGAGCTTGGACGCTGATGTGCCTCAGTTATATTCCCTCTGCAACGGTGTGCGTTATGCCATCAACGAACGTCCTCTCTCCGACGGTGAGGTTGTGCTTGGTGTCAGTGTAGGAAAGGCTGGTGTCTACACCATCTCTATCCCAGAGAACGACGAGAACGAGTACATCATCGAGGACCGTCTTATGAACACCTCAGCCGCTCTCAGCGCAGACCAACCATTCGAGTTCACTGCTGAACCCGGTGACATGGAAGGTCGCTTCATTCTCCGCAGCCTCACTCCTGGCGGTGCTACAAGTGTAGACTCCATCGCAGAAGGTGCAGCCGAGGCTGGTGATCCCGCATTCAACACTGCTGGCCAGACTGTCAACCAGAAGGTTGCTGACGGCATTGTGGTCAAGAAGAACCGCAAGGTCATCCAGTGATGTCGCTCTAATTGAAGTACATACTTAAAACTCAACGTGACCGTGGGGCTGGCGCCTGACTCAGACAAAGCCAAGTCCATCAGGCCTGCCAGCCCCCGCATATTTAAAAACCACGACATAATGAGAAAAGTTTTATATATACTAATAATGTGGCTGGCTCATCTGACTGTCTTTGGACAGACAGACGGCTACGACCCATCCAACCCTCCAAACCCGAGTGTGCCCGATGATGATGATACGCAGTATTATTCCTTGGCTGTGAAGAGCATGCCAGAAGGCATCGGCAGCCTCAACACTCTTGGAGGTAAATACAAAGAAGGGGAGGAAGTCTACCTGTATGCATACAGCCATGACAACTGCACCTTCCTCCGCTGGATAGACGAAGAGGGGCAGACCCTCTCAACCGATTATAGTTTGAATTATACCATGCCAGCACGCGACGCTGTTGTCACTGCTGTCTATGAGTATAACCCCTCAAGTCCGGGCAACCCAGAGGTGCCTCGCTTGCCACATCAGCTAACTTTGGTGTCTAAGCCAATTGCAGGCGGCTCGTTCAATGTCAGCGGCGGCACAGTCACCGTCAATCAAGGAGAGAACTTCTCTGTTTATGCTTACAGCAATCCAAGTTTCGTCTTCCTCCGTTGGGAAAATGAGGCAGGGGAGACCGTGAGTGACAGTTACTATTACAATGCGACCATGGGCGACAAGGATGCCACCTACTATGCCATCTTCGACTATCGCCCAGGCAACCCAGGCAATCCAAGCAGCAATGCATGGGATGCCCGTGACGGAGAACTCATCGTCGATGACTTCCAGCCTGGCTATGCGTATAGCGCGGCATCTACGCTGTTGGAAAAGAAAGATGTCTCTGCAGACGATGTCCTTAGCATCGTCATGGCTGGCAAGGCTAACAATAGCGATGTGAACATAGCTCGAAACTTCGCCAACTGTGTCAGCCTCGATCTCACACGCACTGCTGGCATCACCGCTGTGCCTTCATGGTGTTACAGTGGCAACAGCAAGCTCACGCAGATATATCTGCCTTCATCCGTGCAGGCTATAGAGAACTATGCATTCAACAACAGCACAGCTCTCAACACTCTGGTGTGTCTCGCCGTCACACCTCCAACGCTGGGCTATAATGTCTTTGCTGGCATACCCGAAGGTTTGACAGTCTATGTGCCTGAGAAGTCTATCGAACTTTATGAGGCAGCCGACGGTTGGAAGGATTTCATCATCCTCCCATATAAGGGCAATGTGCACAGCCTTGAGGTGAGCCTCCCAGATGAGTGCAGCGACGGGCGTTATAAGAACATGTCACTCGAACTTGTCAACGTGAAGAGCGGACAGAAGTATAAATATGTCGTCACAGACCGCCTCAACTACATCTACAGCGGCCTTGTGAAGAACACCGTCTACAACGCTTACCTGAAGAACCTCTCAGGTGTGGTGCTCGCTCAGATTGATGAAATAGAGATACAGGATGATGATGTGGCTGTAGCCTTCGATGTCATCAAGTCGGTGCACAATGTCACTGTCCGCTACCTTTTGCCAGATGGCAGTGACTGCACAAGCCGCATTGACATCCGCTGGCTTAACGAGGCTGGCACTTACATGGCGCAGGGCAGCCTGCTCACAGGACAGGTGGAAGGCAGTGCTGTGAGCATCTCCTCCACTTTGCCACAAGAGTTGGCTCTGCAGTATGCCCAGCCGTCAGACTCTCTCTACACCGTCACTGGCGATGACAATGATGTTGTCATCAACCTTGTAGCCCTGCCACGACTCTCTGTCAGCGGACGTGTGTCTGACAAGACTACAGACGAACCAATCCAAGGTGTCATTGTCACCTTCTCTCAGACTCTCAACGGCAGATATTCAAAGGCTATCCTTGCGCGCACAGACCGTCAGGGACAGTACAGCGCAGAAATCTTCTCTGCTCCTACATCTGTCACTTACTCTTCATCTGAATATGTCAGCCAGTCTGTCAATATGAGCGACGAGACCCTGGCAGAAGCCGAAGTTGTTCTCGATGACGTGCAGCTCAAGCCTATAACGGGTGCTAAGGTCACACTGGCCATCACTCATACTCTGAGTGCTGTCAAGGGCGCAGAACCTGTTGTGGAGGATGGGTATGAGGACTATAACAACATATCCTACAGCATTTACAATGCCACCCAGCAGCGTGCCATCAGCCAGTTTAGTGTGCAGTATCCCAATATCGTTCTTCTCGAAGAGGTGAGCGAGGGTGATGTCATATCCGTCACTGCCACAAGCAAGAAGGACATGTTCGAGCCTGTTACAGGCGAGGGCAAGGTGGATGAGCGCAACAACATCCCAGTGGCTATCCCTCTCTTGCAGCGCGGAGGTATCAGTGTCTCATACACTATGACTGAGAACCGCGGAGTGGTGACGATGCTCTATGACTCCAACGGTGCGCTTGTCAGCAAGAATGTCTACGAGAGCCGTGAGGTGTCGTTTGAGAATCTTAAGGCAGGACGATACACCATCCTTACAATGGGCAAGAGTGATTTCTTCAACGACATCTATTCACTTGCCGGCTTTGGCGAAGCGGGCCTCGTTGCAGGTACTGACTATGTCAAGACAAGTGTAGAGGTGAAGGATGGAGTCGTAAGCGTGGCTAAATACGCTGTCGTGCCTTTCTTTGATGAGAGCAAACTGTACTATACAGGAGACAACACTAACTTCAGCGCAAACAAATCAGTTGTAGTGGCTGGCAACTATATCACGCTCACGACTAATATTGATTTCAAGTCGCTCTATGCTGCTAATGTCAGCGATGTGAAGTTGCTTGTTGACCTGCCACAGAGCATGTCTGTTGTCAACGGCTCAATGATGGTGGGCAATGACCTTGTCGTTTATGATGTGACTAACGGGCGTGTCTCTGTAGACCTTGACGCTGCCAACCTCAAGCGAACTCGTTTCTGTGTTGTGCCTGCTGCGTCAGGAACATTCTCTCCAAATGCCTATGTTCAGTTCACTATCAATGGCAAGACTGTGGTGCAGCCTATAGGTTCTGCTTCGATTGAGGTCAAGTCGCTTTCATTTGAGGTGCCTGCGTCTACGGCCACCACTTCATTCTTTGTAAGTGGAGCTGCCCCTGCAAGGTCAGAGGTGGAAGTGTATAACGGACAGATAATGGTTGGCAAGACAACAGCTCTTGCAAATGGCCTATGGAATGCGGAGTGCGAGCTCTTCGAACCAGAGAGTTTCGCTCAGTACGATCTTTATGCGCGGGCTGTAACTCCTGGAGGTGTGGAACTCCTCACGGAGACAAAGAGCATGACCTACAACCCTTATCTTGTGAAGGTCAAGAATGTTAAGATGGTCAACGTGACTTACGGTGAGCAGGTGGTAATGTTCGACTTTGAAAATCCATCTTACACTCACAAATATTATACCTTCATACCTTCTTATCCAGTTTTCACTTTCCTGGCTCAGCTGACATCAGACAATATGTCTGTCATCAACAGGGTCTTCATCAATGTATATACAAGCAGCAAAGATATCGTGCGCCTGCCAGCTACTTACGACAGCAAGCTGAATCGTTGGGTGGCTTCTGCCAATTTCAATTCTTCAAGTCTGCCTGTTAATGTTTCTGTGACAGTGGACAGCCATGACTTCGACCCAGCTGACGCTGATTGCTATTTCACCATCATTGATGACGTGATTGGCAACATCAACGTTGAGACAGGTGGTGATGATGAAACTGATGTGGACAAGGTGTTTGACAAAGACGACAACTTCATCTGTGAAGTGGAAGACACCGAGGAGGAAGGCACGCTTGACGAAGTCAAGGACAAGGTAAAGGAAGATGGCTTCGAAGTTGAGGCTGAGACTGACAATGATTTTGTTGCTGTAGATAAAGACAATAAGGATGTTATCATCATCATCAAGATTGATGACCGCCGTCACCGCAAGGTTAGAGTCAGACTGACAACCGAAGTTTATCAGTGGTCTGTCATCCAAGAAATCTTCGAACGAATAACAGGTTCATGGAGCAGAAAGGTTGGTGATATTGTCAAGTGTGACGAGAATGCTATCTATCACCTCTATGATGAGGGCTACTATTTGATAGAGCGTTACGCATACCTTGCCATCACTCAGACTATCATCAAGAAGTACTATGAGTATCTCATTGACAATAAAGTTGTGGGTACTCACTTCGAAAAGGTTATCTCTACTTTGATGTATTACTTCGAACACCTTTCACTGGAGAAGGTGAAGACTGGCACAAAGGTCATAAAGGAATATCACGACTGCACACCTCCTCCTATACCAATAGACAAACCTACCGATGGTGACTCTAAGTTCAGCATCGACCCTTCAGGTTATGTCTACGAGGCTGTCGAGAGCAACCGCCTGCAGGGTGTGACAGCTTCTATCTACTATAAGGAATATGTCGCAGACATGTTCGGCGACCTACATGAGAACATCGTTCTCTGGGATGCAGAGGAGTATGCGCAGCAGAACCCTCTCTTCACAGACGAAGACGGTATGTATCAGTGGGATGTGCCTGACGGTCTCTGGCAGGTCAAGCTTGAGAAGGAAGGCTATCAGACTGCTTACTCTGAGTGGTTGCCTGTGCCTCCACCACAGCTCGAAGTTAATATCGGCATGGTGCAGAACTCTCAGCCTGAGGTCAAGTCAGCAAAGGCCTATGACAATGAGGTGAACATCGAGTTCAATAAGTATATGAAGCCAGAATACCTCACCGCTGACAATATTTCTCTCAAGGTTAAGATTGGCGAGACAGAGACTCTCTGTGAAGACCTGATTGTCGAACTGGCTGATGCAGAGGCTGTGTCAGAAGATGATGCCACGGAATACGCTACTAAGGTCTCTGTCAAGACTGCGGCCAACCTCAGTCTGGCTGATGAAGTCTACCTTATCGTCAGCAGCCGCGTGCGGAGCTACGCTGGCATTCCTATGGCAGGCGACTACAACCAGCGTCTTGATGTGGAAAAGAAGATTCGCTCTATCGAGGTGGCTGACAACATCAATGTGGGCTACGAGCAGAGCCAATCTGTGCTCATCGGCGCACTCCCAGCAGAGGCTTCTAAGGGCAAGACCTTGGTCATCAAGCCTGTTTCTTCTATGATTGCTGCTGTTTCAGCCGAAGGTTCAACGACAGGTGATGCGGGACAGACTCTTGTCACTCTCGACGAGAATGGCCAGGCCACTATCAATGTCAGCGGTGAACTTCTCGGCACAACGGCTCTCGCTCTCAGCGTGCAGGATGCCGACGTGAACAAGCAGGCTATTGTTAATGTCATGGATCCCGCTAAGCTCGCTGAGGTCAAGGAACCGGTGGCTTCCCGTGTCAGCGGTTCTGACGTATACCGTGGACAGACCGTCACGCTCTCCTGTGAGACAGAGGGCGCCACTCTCTACTACACTGTCGATGGTTCTGACCCGACAGATGAGGCTCTGCGCATGAAGTATGAAGGTCGTCCTATCGCCATCAATGATGCCATGACCATCAAGGTGCAAGCTGTTGGTGCTAATGGCAGTGAGAGCGAAGTGAAGGAGTTCTCCTACACAATCAAGCAGACTTCTACGAACCTCACTCTGGCAGAGGGCTGGAACTGGGCTTCGCACAACATGGCTGCAGACATGGAGCCAGCGCAGTTGCAGGCGGAAGGTGTCAGCCGCATAAAGAGTTTCGATGCGGAACTTGTCAGTGACCCAGCTCTCGGCTTTGTGGGCGACATCTCTGCTGTCAAGGCAGAGGAAGCCATCAAGGTTGAGACTACGGCAGAGGCTTCTATCGCTCTCTCTGGCGAGATGTTCAATCCTAACGCTCGCGCCATCTCGCTGGCAGAGGGCTGGAACTGGATTGGATACCCTCTCTCTCAGACAATGGCTGTCAGTGAGGCTCTCTCCCTCCTCGATGCAGAGGAAGGCGACCGTGTCTCTTCTCTCGAAGGCTTTGCTGAATACAGCGACGGAGAATGGATTGGCAGTCTCGCTACCATGGTTCCAGGTAAGGGCTACATGTATAAGTCAACTTCTGGCAAGGAGTTCACTTACAACGATGCTATTGTCTCTAAGGCAAAGGCTCTCAACGCTGCGCGTCTGCAGATAGTGCCAAACCCATGGACGGTGAACATCCACGCTTATCCTAACATGATGTGCATTACAGCCGACCTCTTCGAGGGCGAAGCTAAGGCAGAGGCTGACAAGTACTTCATTGCTGCCTTCAGCGGTGACGAGTGCCGCGGTGTTGGTCAGTATGTCAAGGGCATCATCTTCCTTTCTGTCTATGGCGACAAGAACGTGCCTCTCACGTTCATGGCCGCAGACAGCGAGACTGGCGAGGTCTATGCCATCAATGAGACATGCGAGTTCAACGCAGATGTGCTCGGTTCTGTCAAGGCTCCATTTGCGTTCCACCTTGGTGAGGCAACTGATGTTGATGAGATTGCAGCCGATGGTGTGAAATTTGAGGGTGTGACAAATATCCTCGGGCAGCAGCTCCGTCGCATCAATGCTCAGGGCTTCTATGTCATTGACGGAAAGAAAATTTTTATCAACAAGAAAAACATAAGCGACTATGACAAGTAAGTTAAGAGCACTCATTTGCCTCGTCGGACTATTCATCTCTACCACTATCCTGCATGCGCAGGGTAGTGGTTGGGAGGTGAATCCGCACGACTACCAGTATGACATGACTGTCTATGCGCAGGTCTTGGCAGACGAGAATATTGTAACAGACTATTCCAACTACGAGATTGCAGCCTTCGTTGGCGACGAATGCCGTGGCATTGCCGAAGTGAAGTCTCAAGGAGGCTATACCTGGCTATACCTACGCGTACGCAGCAATGCCGCATCTGGCGAAACTGTTTCGTTCAAGATCTATGATGCTGCCGCAGGCAAAGCTTTCAATGCCATCGAAACTGTAAACTTTGAATCAAATGGACTGCTGGGCATGCCAAGCACTCCCACTACATTGACGTTGAAGAGGTATACACTCGGAGACGTGAATGATGATGGGAAAATCTCTAATTCTGACATAATCTCTATTCGACGCATTATTGCAGGATATGAAGATTCCAAGATTATCCGCGAGGCTGCAGACGTTACAGGTGATAACAAAATATCCAATTCGGATATTATCACAATAAGAAGAATTATTGCAGGATATGAATTTTAACCAATTAAATATTATGACGAAATATTTATTTTCTATTTTATTCTGTATGTTGGCTTTAGTTGGCTATGCACAGAAAGAAGCAACAATGTATGTGGATGGCTCTTTAAAGGTTAAGCCAGGAGAACAAGTAAAAGCGTCCTTTCAACTCAAGAATAATTTTGAGGTGATTGGCGCTGCGTTTAAAGTTTATCTGCCTACAGGAGTATCTCTTGTGTCTGATGCAGATGATTATTTATGTACCACCAATCCTGATAGGGTCCCAAAGAAATATCAAATAGGCGAAGTCTTGCTTTCAACAGGTGATGGTTATAGCATTGAAATTGGATCAGATGGCACAAAACCAATAATAGGAACAGAAGGAGAACTTTTCTCTCTTACATTTAAGGTGGATGAGACTATTTCCTTGGGCGATTTAAAAATAGGCTTTAAGGACGTGTCTTTTCAATACATGAGCGATGTTAGTACAGATTATGAACATGCGGATTTTGACGTTCCTTTGAAGGTATATGCAACCTATGATATATCTGCTGTGTCATCCAATGAAGTCATGGGCGCAGCCACTGTTACCCATTCTGGTCTTGTAGAGAATGGAACGTCCGTGACCGCCACTGCTACTCCTGTTGCAGGCTACGAGTTCGTCAACTGGACTGTTGGAGATGATGTCAAGTCAACAGAGAATCCATATACCTTCACTGCTACCGAGAACGTAGCTCTTGTGGCTAACTTCAAGGCACTCAAGTATGATGTGACCTTCGATGTTGACGGTGAGAAAACAACCAGCACCCTTGACTTTGCTTCTGTCATTCCGACTCCAAAGTCTCCTGCTAAGACTGGATATACCTTCGCTGGATGGAATCCTGAGTTCGTGGAGGGAGCTACAGTTCCTGTAGATGGCATCACATATACCGCTACATGGACAATCAACCAGTACACCCTCACCTTCGACACAAACGGCGGTTCAGAGGTTGCTCCAATCACTCAGGACTACGCTACCGAGGTTACAGCCCCTGCTAATCCAACGAAGACTGGCTACACCTTCGCAGGATGGGATAAGGAGATACCTGCTACCATCCCAGCCGAGGACATGACCATCAAGGCTCAGTGGACAATTAACCAGTACACCCTCACCTTCGACACAGACGGCGGTTCAGAAGTTGCTCCAATCACTCAGGACTACGCTACCGAGGTTACAGCCCCTGCTAATCCAACGAAGACTGGCTACACCTTCACGGGATGGGACAAGGAGATGCCTGCTACCATTCCAGCCGAAGATATGACCATCAAGGCTCAGTGGACAATCAACCAGTACACCCTCACCTTCGACACAGACGGCGGTTCAGAGGTTGCTCCAATCACTCAGGACTACGCTACCGAGGTTACAGCCCCTGCTAATCCAACGAAGACTGG
>JAXJBE010000038.1:0-16422 GCA_036303125.1 Bacteroidaceae bacterium | reverse complement strand
GCTCCACATCTCTGAGATTGACTGGAAGCGTCTTGAGACAGTCGAGGAGGCTGGCATCAACGAGGGCGACCCAATCGATGTCAAGCTCATTGACATAGACGCTAAGACAGGCAAGTTCAAGCTCTCTCGCCGTGTGCTCATTGAGAAGCCTGCTGACTATGTGGAGCGTCCACCGCGTGAGCGTCGTTCACGTCCGGAGAGAGGCGAGCGTCCAGAGAGAGGTGAGCGTCGCCCACGTCGTGAGGATCGCCAGCGCGATGCGGCTCCAAGACATGAGGACGGCGACTTCAAGTCAGCTCTTGACGACTTGATTTAGTCCACCAATGCGGCAAGCCACCTGTGCGATTATCCCACATGTGCGGTTATCCTATCGCAATGGCTACATGCAGGCACGCAACTGCACCGCATATCAGGTGTAAGCAGATAACAGATATATAGAATAGTCTATAAATGACAGAAAGGAGAGGGGGAGCAGACCAATGGCTTCTTCTCTCCTTTTGTCTGTTTGTGTACAAAACATCCTCCCTGCCCAGTGCTTTCCATGTCGCATACTACGACTTCATCAAAATCACTAACGCTGTCAAGAGTACTTGTTGGATGTTCTTCCGCATTGTATGTATTTATGACAACAGATATGCGAGCTTTTGTATTGTCTTCCATATATAACAATTGTGTTCGAGAAGGCTTTAGTGCATGAGAACCAGCGTCCTCGCCTCACAGCCAAGTCGTGCGTTTTTTATCTGATTGCTATCTCCCCGTAGAGCATTGTGAATAATCCAGAAGACTGTATGCTATAAAATGAAAAAGCGTGGCATAGATAAGCATGGTAACTACATGTTCATTCCATCTGATTGATATAATTGAGAAGGAAGTCCTCAATACCAATGTAAAGGATGCCTACTTCATCATGCCAGCGAATGATATAGTCACGCACGACCACCATCTTCACAAAGGAGTCATTAATCTTGGTGAGAGAGTTGATTTCCTGCTGCCGTTTGCTCTCTTCTGCTACCGTCAAAGCTGATTGTATGTAATAACGGGCATGGCCTCTGTGACACACAAAATCCACTTCCAAGAGCGAACGCTGACGCTTGCCCTCGACGTTGACAACCATTGTCTCGATAACGCCTACATCCACACTAAATCCACGGGCTGTCAATTCGTTGTAGATGATGTTCTCCATGATGTGATTCTCTTCCTGCTGGCGGAAATTCAAGCGTGCATTTCGCAACCCTACATCGCTGTAGAAATATTTTTGCTGCGCACCGATGTATTTCCGTCCCTTAATGTCATAACGCGCGGCTTTTTTCAAAATAAATGCGTCAATAAAATAGTCTATATATGCAGATATTGTATTGTGTGAAATGCTTACTAGTCTTTCCGACTTGAAGGTATTCTCCAATTTCGTGGTATTAGTCAAGCTGCCCACGGATGAAGCAAGAATGTTCAGCAGATCTTCCAACACATCTTTGGAACCTCTGAGATTATTACGTTCTATCACATCGGTAATGTAGGTACGCTCGAAAAGTCCATGAAGATAGGAGGCTTTTTCTGCATGTCCTGTCTTACTCAGCACAAACGGCATGCCGCCATACATCATAAACTCCGTCCATGCCATACGACTGTCTCCCTGATAGGCAGACATAAACTCATCAAATGTAAGCGGATAAATCCGGATTTCCTCGCCACGGTCTTTGAATTCAGTGAGTATATCCGCCGAAAGCATTTTGGAATTACTGCCGGTGACATACAAATCCACATTGGAGAGATTCTTCAGTCCTAAAAGGACATC
The DNA here is from genome assembly GCA_036303125.1 of Bacteroidaceae bacterium. Lineage (GTDB taxonomy): Bacteria > Bacteroidota > Bacteroidia > Bacteroidales > Bacteroidaceae > Minthosoma. Next base: position 14,630 of record JAXJBE010000038.1, on the reverse strand, counting down.
CACAAAGCCGATGCTCTCATTTGGGTTGCTTGGCAGATAGGGATTCGGAATGCTATCTACTTTCTGTATCTCATCCAGCAGAACATAGAAGTAACGCGACCGATCGGCACATTGCTCGCGGATATATTTGCCCAGTTCCAATGGGTTACGATATCGTATGTTTATGTCTTCATCAAGTGCCAACATAATGATGTCACGTTCTTGCACACCTTCATCGAGCAGGTGCTGACGGAAAAGCACATTTAACAGGTATGACTTACCACAACGGCGGATGCCCGTCACAATTTTAATCATACCATTCTTTTTCTTGCTAATAACCTGTTTTAGGTATCTATCTCTTCTTATAATCATATAATATACTTTTTTAGTTACAATGTAACACTTTTCGTCTGCAAAGATAATAAGCATTATCCAAAAGCATTCGAATCCATGTACTTTTTTTGTGATTATTCACACTTTTCGTCAATGCCACTCTAAAATACTCCTAACGGTATTCCATTTTCATTCTACACGACCGTGTGAAGAAGGTAAAATGCAGATTGGTGAGCAGAAAAATTAAGTGATAGTCAAAAACAACCTCTTTACATCGTTCTTTTGTCATACATTTGACAATCGAGACAAACATAAACTGCAACGGAAAAATTGCGGAAGTTATTTTTTTAACATTACTAACCCTGTTTCTTTTCATTACATCCTTTACGGACAGATTTTGGACACGAACAAGGTCGTAAACATGCTTCTGAAGTCGGAGATGTTCCAACTTAGCATCAAATGTGTGTGGTTTGTCTGACATGACTGGTGACTTTTTGTGTCAACCTTATTTAAAAAAGAGAAACTTCGTCAGATGATTCTACAATATCTTAAAAATGCTGGTAATGAGGGTGCGGAAAGGGATAGTATTGATGAGTATACCAAAGATGTGTTACCATCAGGTAAGACCGAAGAACAAAAGCTGCGTAGGGTCTGCTAAATAAGTTCATTATCATGCAACTTTTCTCGCCATGGCAATGATTGAGCAAGCTCATCATTGCTCATCTGGCTTAACGAAAATGTTGTTTTTTTGTTCCCCAATTAAGCTAAAGCACCTTTTTGTGTCATCAAATTGCAGATTTTCGTCCATTTATGCGAGAGTCTGCATTTGTTTTTATATCTTTGTGGTCAGAGATTGACAATTCTTTAGAAGAGAAGTCTTTCATAATAAATGTAGCTCGTGGTAATAGCAATGAAAGAAAAGGAATAAGAGATGACCATTTATGCAGGAGCAAAATATCTTATATCAAGTCGCAGGATTGCCATACCAAGGCATGAGATTGTCATTTCATGCCATGATACGGTGGTTTCAAGTAGTGTTACATTTACAGGAGTGGGCTGTGAGGGTTATAAACACTACTGTGGGAAGGTTATAAGAGTACTATAAATGATATTATAACGTACGTTTATGGCAGAATACATCAAAAGAGAAATGCCGGATATGGACGGCAGCGGAGAAAGAAAATGCTACTATAAGGTCAAGACTTATAGCAATCTCAGCTCCAAAGATTTTGTAAAGAAGATATGTTACCCTGGTTCTGGATTGAGCCAGGGGGAGGTTTCCAAAGTAATATGCCATCTGGTTGACGAGATGAAACGTTGGCTTGCAGAAGGCCATACGGTCACTATTGACGAGCTGGGAACGTTCAGCCTTTCGATTGGTGTGATGGATGACGGTGAGGTAGAGGACTTTGAGGGCAACGGGAAGAAAGTGACGGCCAAACGGATTGGTGTGCGTGGCGTGAATTTCCGTCCTGAAAAGCAGATGGTGAGAGACATCAATCGTGCATGCAAACTGCATAAAGGATACGAATCGCCCAACAACCGTTCCCCATACACGCGTGACGAGCGTCTGAAACTGGCACAGGACTACATTGCCGAACACCATTTCATGCGGGTGAGGGATTATGAGGTAATGACTGGACTTCCCCATTCCACAGCCGCCAACGAGTTGCGTGACTTTTGTGTTCAGCCAACGGGAATCACTTTTGAAGGAAGGGGAAACACCAAGGTTTATGTGAAACGTAACTGATAACATTTCATTGGAGGATAGTATGAAAGAAAATAGTCCTATTCCACATACAGACAATAATCTGTTGTCGGAGATACGCCAGCTTATAGACAGCTCTAAGGCGCAAGTAGCCATAGCCGTAAATTCTACTATGACTTTACTTTATTGGCACATAGGTGAGCGAATAAACCGTGAGATATTAGGGGGAGAGCGGGCTGCATACGGCAAACAGATTGTCGCTACACTGTCGCGACAATTGACAGAGGTCTATGGTAAAGGGCTGTTCTCTGAGAAACATTTGCGGCAAATGACACGTTTTGCGGAAGCTTTTCCTGACGAAAAGATTGTATACACAGTGTGTAGACAATTGACATGGTCGCATTTTAGGTTGCTTGTTTCTATGGAGGATAATATTCAACGTGAGTTTTATATGACGATGGCAACAGACCAACATTGGTCGGTACGTACACTTAAAGCTAAGATAGACGGAATGTTATATGAACGGACGGCTATTGCCAAGCAACCCGAAGAGGTGATAGTGCACGATCTTGAAGAGCTGCGCAACGAGCGTAAGATGTCGGCGGACTTAGCTTTCCATGACCCGTATTTCCTTGATTTCTTAGGGTTAAGCGGCAGCTATTCGGAAAAGGACTTGGAAAGTGCCATTGTGGCAGATATGCAGCAATTCATAATAGAAATGGGAAATGACTTTGCTTTCTTGGCAAGGCAAAAGCGTATCACTGTTGACGATGAGGATTACTATATCGACCTGCTGTTTTACCATCGCCGCTTGCGTTGTCTTGTTGCAATAGACTTGAAGCTCGGCAAGTTTCAGGCTGCATATAAAGGACAGATGGAGCTCTATCTGCGCTGGCTTGAGAAACATGAAATGGTTGAAGGGGAGAATAAGCCTATCGGGTTAATCCTTTGTGCAGGAAAGAACGAAGAGCATATCGAACTGATGCACTTGAAGGAGAGTAATATCCGAGTAGCCGAATATCTCACAATTCTGCCTGATAAGCAGTTGCTTGAAAATAAATTGAAACAAGCCATATCACGTGCTAAGAGCAAGTTTGATGAAGTCAATATCGAAAATAGAACAAATTAAATAACTTTTATTAGGAAATAGTATGATATTTGATTGGATAGATGAACATAAGAAGTTAAGTGTTCTAACATTTATTATAATAGTATTGGGTTTTCCATTACTTGTTAATCAGCTATCAGTATGGGAAGCCAAATGTGATGTATTCGGATATCCTTCTGATTGGCTATCATTTTGGGGCACATATCTTGCGGCAATAGCTTCCTTTGGTATGATAATCATATCGGCAATATCTATACATCGTAATTCGCTTGAGAATAAAGCGAATAGAGACTTACAATATAATGTAATTAAGTATCAGAATCAACAATCATGGATTCTACAACTGAAGGAAGCTATATGTCGCTCATGTATAACACTTGGTTTTTCTATAAATGACAAATTTATAGAAAAATCGAACGCATCTTTAAATGCAAAATATGGCGATATCATTTCAACAGCATTTGAAGCTGCTAATGAATCAAAATTTTTGCTATATACTGTCCTTATTGGTCATAAAGCCCCCGAAGAGATTAGTTTTATTGAAAAACTTGATTTTTTTACCACAAGATATTTTGAATTTCTTTTTGACTTACAGTTCTTTTTTTCTTTAGGTCTTAATATTTCCTCTGAAAAATTAAAAGAAGAAGTGGAAAAATATAAAAGTCAGAAACAACTAAATGTCAAAGCATCTCATAGAATATGGGCTATCATTGAATCAAAAGATTACAGCATAGGCACAAAGTCTTTTTCATATTATTTGAATACTCTTATAAAAGAATATCATTTTGAAGAATATAAAAATGCATGCGTTAATTTGATACATTTTGAAGAATCTTTAGCAAATAAAATATTAGATGTCACAAAACAAGATAAATAAATTGGAACTGACGTGGATAGGTAAGGATGAAGCGCCTCTTGCTGTTGAGCCACGCTTGCTTATAGAAACTCCCAAGCATAGTTTTGGGGAGGTTGAAACTGGAACATTACCTAATGGAAAACAGTGGAAAGTCAATATGTTTATTCATGGAGATAATCTTCTTGCACTCAAAGCGCTTGAACAAGACTTTGCAGGGCAAATAAAATGTATTTTATTGATTCCCCATATAACATACTCGCTACAGCAAGACGGTTCTCTTCCTACGAAACTATCGGAGGACTTTTCCGTGAAGTGACCAGAAACTCTGTGGAACTTACCATAACGGAACGTATATGGGGAATGATCATCGACATTGTCAACGAGATTGCCAAGTGTTTTGAGATTGAAGACGAGAAAATCTTCCAAACTCTTATCAATCGTTCTGATAAACTTAAACATTTTATACAGATTTATGAACTAAAAATGGCGAGTTGACAAACTTGCGAAACTTGAATTAAAATATTATAACTATGATAGAAAGAATTGAAATATATAATTACAAGTCAATCAGAGAATCATCCGTGTCATTGTCTCCTATTAACATACTAATAGGAGAGAATGGTGCAGGAAAAAGCAATTTCATATCTTTTTTTGAACTTGCAAAAGCTTTGTACGATCAAAGGCTTGGGAGCTATATGCTTTCAAATGGTGGTATGGCTGCACAATTATATCGTGGATTAAAACATTCGAAATCAATACGGGGTGTTATCGATTATAATAACACGAATGATTTCTTCTTTGAGTTAAAACCTGGTATAGGGGGAGAAAAAGCATATATTGAGCAGACTGGAGATTACTTTAATTGGAGTGGAGAACCAAACAAGGACTATTCAAAATGGAGTAAAACGATATGGGATAAGGCTGTTGAGGAATCTAATATTTTGGAAGCTAAATATCCGCGTGCAAAGTATATCCGCGCTCTGCTTGAAAGTTTTATCGTGTATCATTTCCATGACACAAGTAAAACATCTCCAATGAGACAGCCATGCCCTCTGGATGATAATGCCTCGTTACGATATGATGCATCAAACTTGCCTGCGGTGCTTTATCGTCTGCAACAGACAGATAAATGTGCATTTAATATCATAGAAGCGACGGTTCGTTCTGTAGCCCCTTATTTTAAGAGGTTTAAACTTGCCCCTATGTCCACAGATGCAGCAAGAATAAAACTTGAATGGGAAGAAAACGATTCAGACATGTATTTGGATGCATCGGCTTTCTCTGATGGCACATTGAGATTTATCTCACTTGCAACATTATTACTTCAATCAAAATTGCCGGATACGATTATCATTGATGAGCCAGAACTTGGCTTGCATCCATTTGCTATGGTTAAACTCTCCTCAATGATTAAAAGGGCTTCGTATAAAGCGCAGATTATCATTGCCACACAATCTGTTGAACTAATCAACAATTTCTCTATTGAAGACTTAATTGTAGTTGGAAGGAGAGATAATCAATCTACATTCCACCGGCTGAACGAAACAGATTTCTCTCACTGGCTTGAAGAATATTCTGTTGGAGAACTTTGGGAAAAAAATATAATTGGAGGAAGGCCATGAACAAAAGATTATACATAGTAGTTGAGGGGCAATCAGAAGAAGAATTTGTTAAAGATATGCTCGCGCCTTTATTTATACAGCATTGTGTCTATACATATCCGATGATTATTCACACAAGCAAAGGGCACAAAGGAGGATTTGTCAATTATCAGCATTTAAGGAATGATATTAACAGGTTGCTATTGTCACAGGGACAAGATGTTATTGTGACTACTTTTGTTGACTTTTTTAGATGTCCAGATTTGCCATATAAAGATGATTGGTGCAATATTCAAAGTCATTTAAACCAAGTGGAACTAATGGAAAAGGCAATGGAAAAAGATATTTCTGACAGACGCTTTATACCATATATCCAACTCCATGAGTTTGAAGCTCTATTGTTCTCAAGTGCCGACGGATTCATCAAATATTATAATCAAGAAATATCTGATCGCATTCAAGGCATTATTGACTCCTACGATAATCCTGAAGATATAAATAGTTCTCCAGAAGGAGCTCCATCTAAGAGATTACTTGGAATCATACAGGATTATGACAAAGTGATGTTTGGAAATACAATCGCATTAGAGATTGGAATAGATACAATATTAAATAAATGTCCAAGATTTAAAGCTTGGATTGAATTGTTAATAGAACGTTGTTGCCAATGAACTCACAAGTAAACTACATACGTCAACGTCTTTCACTCCGCAAACCATTGGCTGAGGCATTGGAGTTGACATCACGCCTGACCGACAAACTCTCTTTGCAGAAGTCTCCTAAGATAGCTCCACAGAGCTTGACTTTGCCTTCATTCTCGAAAATGATGAGAACGTACTCAAATGGCTCAGGCCTGTTCCTAATCAGTTCAATATCTATTGGGCTAATGGCTCGAAAAGATATGAACCAGACTTCATTGTAGAAACAACAGATACCATTTATATGTGTGAAACTAAGATGGAAAGGGAAGTAGACTCTGATGATGTTCAAGCAAAAGCCAAAGCGGCGTGTGAATTCTGTAGCCGAGCTTCGGAATATACGGAGAATAATGGAGGCAAGCCGTGGAAATACGTCATTATACCGCATACCTTTGTTAAAAGAGATTACACTTTCGACTATGTTATCGCACAGACAAAATTGAATTGGAATGGATAAAGGCAAACGAAGTAAACAAAGCCTCTTAAAACAAAAAAGATAACACCTGCTATTTCCTTTGCACCAAATTCTCCGTTCAAGGCTTAAAAGATTAACAATCAGGAAGCTTTCATGAATGACCGTATTCGCATCATTGGGGCATGGGCTATTGGTTTGGGTATGGAGCAGAAGTCAAGCATGTGATTGTCCCATGATGAGTTCTTCGCTTTCTTCGGGTGTGGGAGCGGCATGTGCTTCACTCATGCTGATGTTGCTCCAGCTGCGGCGGCTGAGACGGAAGAGGAAAGCGGCACCGCGCCAGCAGAGTTCAATGCTCATGGCTAACCATACACCGTGGAGACCGAGGGTGGGGGCAAGGATGAGGGAGAGGGAGAGACGGATGATCCAGATGCTGCCGAGGTTCATGAGGCTTGGCACGAGTGTCTTGCCCGAACCGACGAAGACGCCATAGGCTACGATGCTGGCTGCGAACATGGGTTCGGCCCATGCCTCGATGCGCAGGATGTCGGTGCCGAGACGTATGACTTCTGCGTCTTGGGTGATGAGTTGCATCATCTCGGGGGCGAAGACAGCCATGAGTATGCCCATGACAGCCATGATGCAGATGCCGAGCGTGACGGATATCCATGCGAAGCTGCGCATGAGATCTTTTCGCTTGGCTCCAAGGCTTTGGCCGACGAGGGTGGTGGCTGCTTCTGCTATTCCGTAGCCAGGCATGTAGCAGAGGCTTTCGATGTTGATGCCGAAGGTGTTGGCTGCTATTGCCACAGTTCCGAGAGGGGCAATGATGCCAGTGATGGCAATCTGTGCTCCGCACATGACACCGCGCTCGAGACTTATCGGGAAGGCTATCTTGCTTGCCCTGACCAGAGTGGTGCGTTTGGGTATGTATAGGCTAATGGAGTGTGCGTCTGGTCTGGCTGCATCGAGCGTGAATTTCAGTTGCTTGTCTTTCTTGATGATGTAGTAGAGCATGAGAGCCATGGTGATTACGTAGGCAAGGAAGGTGCCGTAGGCTGCGCCACGAGTGCTGAGGTCGAGGACGAAGATGAAGAGATAGTTGAAGATGACATCAAGGAGGCACATCATAGTGCAGAGGATGCTTGGCACCTTGACATTGCCGCTGCAGCGGAGGCTGCCTGCCGCCAATGTGTTGAGCAGGAGCACGGGCATAGCGAGCGACACGATGCTGAAGTATTCGGATGCTCCTTGATGGATGGATGGTGCTGCTCCGAGCCATGATGGGAGGAAGGGAGCGATGGTTACACCGATAAGGGCAAGAATGGAGGAGAAAAGGAGACCTGAGAAGATGCCTTGGCGGACGATGTCACGTGCGCCAGTGAGGTCTTCTGCCCCTATCTTATGGGCTATTTGTACGGAGAAACCAGAGGCGAAGGCTGTGCACAGTCCACCGAAGAGCCAGATGGTGGTGGACACGAGTCCCACCATGGCTGACTCTTGAGTGCCGAGATGGCCGAGCATGGCGGCATCAATAATCTGCATGGCCACTGAGGAAAGTTGAGCTATCATGGCGGGCAGACTCAGCAAGAGGGTGAGATGTAGCTTCTCGCGCAGCGACATGTTGCGGGCTCCTTTCCTTACTAATGCGAGCAATTCGTCTTTGGTTGGCTTCATTGATAGTGATGTTGATTACCTTCTGGTTATATTTTTATTATTGCTGTCCGATAAAAGTTTTCAAACTGCAAATAACCCGTTAAGACCCAGTATGTTATACGAAAATTTCAATAATGGGGCTTATCCATAAAAATAATATTGATAATCAGCCTATTGAATATGTTTATCGGACGCTAATATATTTTTATAGCCTTTATAGCAGATATAGAGAGAATAGCAGGTGACTGCTATTCTCTCTCTTTCTGTTGGATTATCAGTTTGTTATTTTACTTGAGTGCGTTGGCCACAGCTTTCTCTATTTCTTCACCTCTGAGTCCGCGTTTGAGGATGGTGCCGTCAGGACCGAAAAGAATAATCTCAGGGATGCCGCTGATGCCGTATGCTGCACTGCCTGCTTGCTGGGCATTCATGATTTGTGGGTACTTGATACCGAGTTGTTCGATAGCTTTCTCTGTGTCTGCTGGTTTGTCCCACGTAGCCACTCCAAGCACTTCAAACTTGTCGCCTTTGTACTGGTCATAGATCTTGATGAGGTTGGGTATCTCTCGGCGGCATGGACCGCACCAGCTTGCCCAGAAATCGACAAGGACATATTTGCCTTTGCCCACATAGTCGGAGAGCTTGGCCACCTTGCCGTTGTATTCTGCCTCGAAGTCGGTGAACATCTTACCTTCTGATGTTGCCTTGACTGCCGCCCATGTCTTTTTGAGTTCGATGATGGTAGAGTCGTTGCGGAAATATTCGTTGGCATCAACGTATGCCTCAATTTCTTCCAGTGGCATGACCTGCTGCATGACGGCACGGATGACATAGACACCGGCTGCATTGGGATTGGCGTCGGTAAACTCTTTGGACATCTTTGCAGCAGCGGCATTCATATTGTCATCCTGAGGAATAGTGTTGAGTTTTTCAAAGAAGGGCGTAAGTGCCGCATTGATTTCTTCTTTGGTCATGACTTTGCCGGCAGGCTTTGAGTCCTGGGCGCAGCTCGATGCTGCCATCATGACAGCAGCAGAGAGGATGAGAAAAATCTTTTTCATTGTAGTGTTTTTTTATTAAGGGTTGATAATTGTCAGTGTTCTTTGATGGTTATCTCTTGGATAAATGGTTTGTCGAAGCCTTCGACATATATGAGCAGGCGTGCTGTGCCTGTGGCTGTCGTCGACTGGAGGCGAACAAGTCCTTCGCCGAAGTAGGTCTTCAGTTCTGTCGTACGCCATGATTCCTTGCGACGCATGTCTCCAGTCTCTACTCCGAGCAGACGAATGGGACCTTCTGTCTCTACACGGAAGGTGCGTGGCTGCATCTGTTGTGTTCGTCCTTCTTTATCGATTAGTCTGAGGCGGACATGGGACACCGTGCCAAAGGCTGTTGCAGGCGCATAGTCTTTTGCCACAGGAGACAGTGTTGTCCTGTCTGCCTCGAGACGCAGACCTGCTACAGGACCGTGATTGACGAGTGAGTCGCGCATCACTTCTTTTCCATCCTTATATCCGATAGCCAGCACTTTGCCTTGTCTCGCTGGCAGCTGGATGGTGATGCAGTTGTCTCTGTAGTCGGCGGTGCGGCGCGGCTTGAGAGGCAGTTGTGGATTGCTCCACATGGGAAAGAAAAACTGCACGGAGTCGCATGTGGTGTAACATCTCACTTCCACGCAGCGAGAATCTGTATATGGCAAGTCCCATGTGTCTGCCATAGGAGGATACTGCCAATGGTCAGTACCCACAGCTTGGTCGAAGCAATTGTCTCGGACAACGAGTTTCAGATAATCTTCTTCTGGTTTCCACGCGGGGTGGTAGAAGGCAGCCTGAGGTCTTTCCTTGAGTGTCATGTCGAAAGGGCATGAGCACCATCCCTTGGCTGGCCAAGGTGATGACTCGCCCAGATAGTCTACTCCAGCCCAAGCAAAAGAGCCTGCTATGAATGAGTTCTCCTCGACAAAGTGCCACGGGTTGTGCTCTACAAAGTCACGCACGAGGTCTTCTCTCAATCCTGAGTAGTAGACAAAAGACTCTGAAACAAACATCTTGCGCTCGGGATGCCGTTTGTGGTCGGCAATCATGCGTGGCTCGAGATAGTTATAGCCAACGAGATCTGTCACTTCGCCAAATTTGCCTTCGAATCCCTGTTGGCAGGCCACCATTGTAGGGCGGGTGGGGTCGAGAGCCTTGACTATAGAGTTGAGTTCTTTGGCTCTGTTTACTCCCTCGTCATCCTTTTCCCATGCTTCGCTCACTTCGTTGCCAATGCTCCATACGATGACGGACGGATGGTTGCGGTCACGCACGACCATGTCTGCTATGTCTTGGCGGGCATTGTTGTCATAGAATGGTTCATAATATCCTGACTTCCATTTGTCAAAGGCCTCATCGAGCACGAGCAGGCCCAGCGTGTCGCATATTGTCAGAAACTCTGACGAGGGAGGATTGTGTGAACAGCGTATGGCATTGCAACCTATCTCCTTCATGGCCTTCAGTCTTCTTAGCCATACCTCATCAGGCACAGCTACTCCCAGGCTGCCAGCGTCAGAGTGCAGGCACATGCCTTTCAGTTTCATGTTTTGCCCGTTGAGCCAGAAACCTGTGTTGGCATCGAATCTGATGTCTCTGAATCCAAAGGGAGTCTTGATTTCATCGGTAATACGTCCTTTGCTGTCGCGCACTTGCGTGATGAGGGTGTACATTGTCGGGGTGTCAATGCTCCAAAGCTGTGGATTGCTGACCTTCAGCATGCTTGTTTTGGAGTGTGCTACTTGTTTGCCCGCAGCGTTGAGTATGGTGTGTGACACTGTGGCATTGGAATCGCCCTCGACTTCAGTGTCTACTTTTACAGTCCCGTCGGCTTGGGCTTTGACGAATATGCCGTTGTCCTTCACGTGTGTCTGATTTGTTGTTTGCAGCCATACATGACGATAGATGCCTGAACCTGTGTACCAGCGTGACTGTTCTTCTCTGTCGACATGGACAATGAGGCGGTTGACGCCTTTGCGGTTGATGAAAGGTGTGATGTCGTAGCCAAACTGTGTGTAGCCATACATGTGGTGGCCGAGACGATGTCCGTTTAGCCATACGGTGGCACGGTGATATACACCGTCAAAGATTATGCTGACACGCTCTTGGCGGCTTATGGAGGAGGGTAGAGTGAACTCCTTCATGTATAGTCCTTGTCCGCCTGGCAGATATCCTGCCGAACCGCCTACGTTGGGATCGAAGGGAAGTTCGATGCTCCAGTCGTGGGGAATAGTCACAGTGTTGAATGCACCAGTCTTGGTAGTGGATGAAGCCTGTCCTGTTGTGATCTCACTGGCTGTCACTTGAGCCTGTTCGGGTTCAGTGTCGTCTTTCACCTTGTTTTTCTTTGCCTTGGTGTCGGTGAGATCCAGTCGTATGTCTTTCACTTCGAGAGAGTCAAGTAGCCTGAACACTTCGGCTTTGTCTTTACATAGCCTGAATTGCCATGACTGGTCGAATGTGAGACGTTGGCGCGGTGTCTGAGGTGCAGCGAACGTGATGGAGGAAAGCAATAAAGCGATGGATAGCGTTGATGTTGTCCGCATGGTTTAAAGAAAATAGGATAATGGCATTTGTAGGCTACTGCTTGATGAAGTCAAGTATCTGTTCAGCGTGAATCTTGGTTTTGATTTCTTTGGGAGTGAAGATTTTCTCTATCACACCGTCCTCGTTGACAAGATAGGTGGTGCGCAGGGTGCCTATCGTGCGCCGTCCGCACGCAACCTTTTCACCCCAGCATCCTAACTGCTGAAGCAAAGTTGTCTCCGTATCGGCGATGAGTGGGAACTCCAGCCCCTGAGTGTCGGCAAACTTCTTCTGCATGGACTGCTTGTCCTTGCTCACTCCAATGATTTCATACCCCTTGGCTGCCAGTTCAGCCTTGTGCGCCTGGAGTGAACAAGCCTCGGCGGTACATCCGCTTGTGTTGGCCTTTGGGTAACTGTACAGCACTATCTTGCGGCCTCTGTAGTCGCTGGCTTTAATCTCTCGCCCGTCTTGGTCTGTGCCAAGGACTTCGGGTATTCTATCTCCTACGTTCATGATGGTTGATGGATGTTTGAGTGATTGAAAAGTTAAATAAATAATGTATACTTGCTGATGCTTGCCGGACTGGACTAACGTGTTTCTATGGTGAGCGTTGTACGCGCCGACAGCAAATCAATATGCAAATATATTACTTTTGTATGAAATATGCCGTCTGCAATGCTTCTTTTGTTTGGCTTTATGGGTAAAAACAACATTTTGGTGACAAAATCTATCGCAAAAACCCTTCTGTACTGTTTTTTATCATATCTTTGCGATTGCATTTACACATTATAATATATATATGCTACCAACTTTCAAACATTTGATAATAGCCAGCGTGTTTCTTGCGAATCCATCTTGTGGCATGCAAGCTCAGTTTAGGCTGGAGAGTGGCCGTGAGGTGAGAGTGGCCTGTGGAGATGGTGAGAAACCTGTAGTGCATACGGCGCTGGAACTGTTGGCCAGAGATGTGCGCGCTGTTCTCTCAGACTCGTGTGTGGTATCTGCCTGCGATGATGGGTGCGACATCGCCGTCTGCACTCTTGGAGAGAAAAGTCCAGCGGCTCGAGCCGATATGGATTTCTCGCCTCTCCATGGCAAGAAACAGGCTTTCCTTCTCTCTGTCACGTCTGATGGCAAACTGGTTATAACAGGAAGCGATGCTCATGGCACAGCATACGGCATTATGCAGCTGACTCGACTTCTTGGTGTGTCTCCATGGGAATGGTGGGCTGATGCCGCGCCAAAGAAAAGGAAATGCTTCGAATTGCCTGAAGGCTACAGAAGTCTTCAATACCCATCGGTAGAGTATAGGGGCATCTTCATCAACGATGAGGACTGGGGGCTCATGCCTTGGAGCAGCAAAACATACGAGCCCAGCCAGCAGCCAGGACGTATAGGCCCGCGCACCAATGCTCGTATTTTTGAACTCATGCTGCGCCTGCGTGCCAACACTTATTGGCCTGCCATGCATGAGTGTACCGTGCCTTTCTTCCTCACAGCGGGCAACCGTGAGGTTGCTGCTCGCTACGGCATATATGTGGGAGGATCGCATTGCGAGCCTATGGCATGCAGCACGGCTGGCGAATGGCCTCGTAGAGGGCAGGGGGAATACAACTTTGTCACTAACAGAGAGTCTGTGCTGCGGTTTTGGGAAGAAAGAGTGAAGGAAGTGGCTGGACAGGACATTATCTATACCCTCGGCATGAGAGGAGTGCATGATGGCCGCATGAATGGGGCTAAGACCGTGGCCGAGCAGAAGACTGTGCTTGACAGTGTGTTTGTCTGCCAGCGACAGCTGTTGAGTCAGCATGTTAATCAGGATGTGACATGTGTTCCACAAGTTTTCATACCCTATAAAGAGGTGCAGGCCGTCTACGAGGCTGGCTTGCAAGTGCCAGATGACGTCACCCTCATGTGGTGTGACGACAACTATGGCTACATCCGCCATTTCCCTACATCCGAAGAGCGTCAGCGTCAAGGAGGCAATGGCATCTACTACCATATCTCTTACTGGGGCTCACCTCATGACTACCTGTGGCTCGGCACCTTCAGCCCCTACCTCCTCTATCAGCAGATGAAGACAGCCTACGAACGTGGCATTCAGAAACTCTGGATTCTCAACGTGGGTGATATCAAGCCTGCCGAATACCAGATAGAGCTCTTTATGGACATGGCTTGGAACATAAATGCTGTGGCAGAGCAGGGCGTCACGCGCCATCTCCATGCCTTCCTCGACCGTGAGTTCGGCCCAGAAGCATCCAGCCGCCTTCTGCCTCTTATGAAAGAGCATTACCGCCTCGCTTATATTCGCAAGCCTGAGTTTATGGGCAATCAGAGGGTCTATGGACCACAAGAGGGACGTCTTGTCCACGACCTTCCATGGAGTCAGAGACAATTGGATGAGCGTATTGCCGCATATCAGCCTCTCTCTGATCAGGCAGAGGAAATGCTGAGACTGATACCATCTTCTTGCCGCGACACATATTTCCAGCTTGTCAAGTATCCTGTTCAGGCTGCCTTTGAAATGAATAAAAAAATTATTTATGCCCAGATGGCCCGCCATGGATTGACGGGGTGGGAGAGAAGCGACGAAGCATACGACAGCATCCGCAGTCTCACTCGTGTCTATAATGAAGGCATCAATAATAAGGGCAAATGGAATCTCATGATGGATTATCGTCCGCGCAAGTTGCCTGTATTTGAACCAGGCTCACGC
>JAXJBE010000037.1:0-16127 GCA_036303125.1 Bacteroidaceae bacterium | reverse complement strand
TCCTGCTACGGGACATATATTCATGAATATAGCGGCAAACATGCTCGGTCTTGATAATGCAGCCACTCCCCTTGGCATCAAAGCCATGGAAAGCATGCAAGAACTGAACAAGGAACATAATGAGGCTATGAGGCGGAATGGCATCATCACTGACGCTCAACGGGATGAACTCAATGCAACGGCTACCAATCCGATGATAATGTTTCTCGTGCTCAACACTTCGGGACTCACCATCATTCCCGTCTCCATCATGGTGTACAGGGCGCAAATGGGTGCTGCGCAACCGACAGATGTCTTTGTGCCTATCCTCTTGGCCACCTTTGCTGCAACCATTATGGGAATCATTGTCGTCAGCCTTTATCAAAAGATCAACCTCTTCCAGCCTGTATTGCTCTTCACCCTCGGTGGCCTCTGTTCGTTGGTGGCTGTCATCATCTGGTCTTTCAGCCAGATGGATGAGGAGACAATGAACATGGTAAGCACCATGGTTGCCAACATCATTCTTTTTGCCATTATCCTTGCTTTTGTCATAGCAGGTGCTGTCAAGAAGGTAAATGTCTATGAGGCATTTATTGAGGGAGCTAAGGACGGGTTCGCCACGGCCGTGAGGGTTATACCCTATCTTGTGGCCATCCTTGTCGCAATAGGTGTGTTCAGAGCCAGCGGTGGCATGGACATACTCATGTCGGCCATCAGCGGCTGTGTGGAATCATGCGGCGGCAATACAGACTTTGTGGCAGCCTTGCCAACAGCCTTAATGAAACCTCTCTCTGGATCGGGGGCAAGAGGCATGATGGTTGATGCTATGACGACCTATGGGGCGGACTCATTTGCTGGTCGCCTCGCCTGCATTTTCCAAGGCTCTACCGACACAACGTTTTATATACTTGCTGTCTATTTCGGCTCGGTAGGAATACGAAAGACACGCCACGCTGTGGCATGTGGTCTCATGGCTGATATTGCAGGCATAGCAGCTGCTGTAGCTGTAGCATACATGTTCTTTGGGTAGTTTTGTGTGGATTATCAACGCTTTTGGACTTTAACGCTTTGTCATCTCACAAAAAAGTCGTTACTTTGTATCTATTTTTGATATAAAGCATCCATATATGGTAAATATATTCTGAATATCTGAATATAATAAGATTCATATTTTTGAATATACCATTCTTATCTCGAACATTCCATAACATATCAAGATGTACGATATACAAAAAGTAAGGGAAGATTTTCCCATCCTTTCACGGCAAGTATACAATCGGCCTTTGGTGTATCTTGACAACGGCGCAACGACGCAGAAGCCGCGTTGTGTGGTAGAGGCGATGGTTGACGAATATTACAATGTCAATGCTAATGTCCACCGCGGTGTGCATTTCCTCTCGCAACAGGCCACAGACCTTCATGAGGCAAGCCGCGAGAAAGTACGAGCTTTCATCAATGCTCGTTCGGCCAATGAGATTGTCTTCACGCGTGGCACCACCGAGAGCATCAATCTCCTTGCTTTCTCCTTTGGCGAAGCCATGGTCAAAGCGGGGGACGAAGTCATTGTGAGTGTCATGGAGCATCATAGCAACATCGTGCCTTGGCAGATGATGTGTCAGCGCAAGGGGGCTCAGCTTAAGGTTTTGCCAATGACTGATGATGGTAAGCTCTGCCTTGAAGCTCTTGATGACCTGATTACGGAGAAGACACGCATTGTGTGCTGTACTCACGTGAGCAATGTTCTTGGTACTGTCAATCCTGTCAAGGACATCATAGCCAAGGCTCATGCCCATGGTGTGCCGGTGATTGTCGACGGTGCTCAGTCAACACCCCATTTTGCTGTTGACATGCAGGATCTTGATTGTGACTTCTTTGCGTTTTCTGGACATAAGGTCTACGGCCCTACAGGCATTGGTGTGCTTTATGGCAAAGAGGATTGGCTTGACAAACTTCCCCCTTATCAGGGTGGAGGCGAGATGATTAAGAATGTGAGTTTCGAACGCACCACATACAATGTCCTCCCGTATAAGTTTGAGGCAGGCACCCCCGATTATATCGCCTCTTGTGCTCTATCCAAGGCTATCGACTACGTTACGACTCTCGGCATGGACAACATCAGGCGCCATGAACAGGATTTGACCTACTATGCCATGAGCCGCATGAGCGAGATAAAGGGCATGCGTATCTTTGGTCCTAATATGGAGGCGGAGGACACGCATGCTGCCAACCCTACAGTTCATCACGACGCAGTCATCAGTTTCCTCGTAGGCGACATCCATCATCTTGACATGGGCACGCTCCTTGACCGTCTTGGCATAGCCGTCCGCACAGGCCATCACTGTGCCGAGCCTCTCATGCACCGTCTTGGAATAGAAGGTACGGTTCGTGCCTCTTTCGGCCTCTACAATACCAAGGAGGAGGTGGATGCCCTCGTCGAAGGCATCAAGAGGGTTTCCCTCATGTTTTGAGGATTTACATAGCCTCAAGTCTCTATAGTTTATATAGCAACAATAAAAGATTACTTCTCCGATTTTTTCAAATTATCAATTAAACATCTTCAACAATGGCACAAAAACCAAGCATACCCAAGGGTACCCGCGACTTCTCACCTCTCGAAATGGCGAAGCGTAATTACATATTCAACACTATCAAAGATGTCTATGCTCTCTACGGATTCCAGCAGATAGAGACTCCTGCTATGGAGAACCTTTCCACTCTTATGGGTAAATATGGAGAAGAAGGTGATAAGCTCCTTTTCAAGATACTCAACTCTGGCGATTTCCTTCACGGCATGACCGCTGACGAGGTGGCTAACACAAGCACTTTGAAACTTGCTTCCAAGTTTTGCGAGAAGGGACTACGCTATGACCTCACTGTTCCTTTCGCTCGTTTCGTGGTGCAGCATCGTGAGGAGCTGACTCTTCCATTCAAGCGTTACCAGATACAGCCAGTATGGCGTGCGGACCGTCCTCAAAAAGGGCGCTATCGCGAGTTTTATCAGTGTGATGCCGATGTCGTGGGTAGCACATCCCTTCTCAATGAGGTGGAGCTAATGCAGATAGTTGACACAGTCTTCACTAAATTTGGCGTACGCATCTGCATCAAGATTAACAACCGCAAGATTCTCACAGGTATTGCTGAGATGATAGGTCAGGCAGACAAGATTGTTGACATTACTGTAGCCATAGATAAGCTCGACAAGATAGGTCTCGATGCTGTCAATGCCGAACTTGCAGAGGATGGCATACCAGCTGACGCTATTGAAAGGCTTCAGCCTATCATTAAGCTCAGTGGCACTAATGCTGAAAAGATACAGATTATGAGGGATGTTCTAAAAGATTCTGAAACCGGTCTCAAAGGTGTGGAGGAGACTGAGTATATACTCTCCAAACTCGGAGCTCTTGCCGATGGCAATTCAAATCTCAACAATGCTATCGAGCTTGACCTCACACTCGCTCGCGGACTGAACTATTACACGGGTGCCATTTTTGAGGTCAAGGCTCTTGATGTGCAGATTGGTTCTATCACAGGTGGTGGACGTTACGACAACCTCACTGGCATTTTTGGCCTCCCTGGCCTCAGTGGTGTGGGCATTTCTTTTGGTGCTGACCGTATTTTTGACGTGCTCAACCAACTTGACCTTTATCCAAAGGAGGCTGTCAATGCCACACAGGTGCTCTTCGTTAATTTTGGCGAGAAAGAAACAGACTTCTGCTTTGAGATTCTTTCTAAGGTGCGCTCCGCAGGCTTCCGTGCGGAGATATATCCAGATCAGGCGAAGATGAAGAAGCAGATGAGCTATGCCAATGCAAAACAGATACCATTTGTAGCTATCGTAGGCGAGAACGAACTGGCCGAAGGCAAGGTGAACTTTAAGAACATGCTCACAGGTGAACAGTCGCTAGTGGCTGCAGAGGATGTTGTATCTTTCCTTGCGGACAATATTTGACATAGGGCAGAGAGTCAAATTTATTTGAACATTATGCTGAACATGCGTGGAAAAATAGACACACACAAGTGAGAGTCCAAGATCGGCCAAGCGAAAGTATGTACCTTGACAAAAACAAAAATACTAATTTATAGAACATCTCTTAAATATAGCCAGTTGGGTGATGCTCAACTGGCTATAAAGATGTAACATGAAGTATTCAATAATTATATTTCTGTCCATAGTTGTAACGTCATGCGTCTCTGAACATAATGGTGAGAAGACTACATTCTCGCATGAGGACTTTCTTGAGACAAAAATACTTCAGGCGCAACCTTTAAAACTTGACAGTGTCGTCAATTTTAATAAAGTGTATTGTGTGAGTGACTCCTTTCTCCTTGCAAACAATGATGATCCTGCACAAAAAACAAGGTGCAGTTGTACACTCTTGACGGGGATAAAATAAAAGGAGGCTTTGTACAATTAGGACATTCCAAATCGGAATTGATATCGTGCGACATTCACTACTGCAATTCCGGTGGTGATATCTTTTATGTACAGGATATTGTCCAAAACAAATATTGGGTTTGTTCTGTCGAATCTTTGAAGAACAACAAGCCATGTGTGTTGAGTAGTTTTAATTATTCAAAAGATGTCATAAGTGTATGTCCACTGGATTCTACATACGTAGGCTTGGACTTTTGGTATATAGACACCCCTGAATATAACAATGGAATAAAGTCACCTTTGGCCTTCTATTCTTGTAATGAAAACATCGCAAGGAATCGTTCAAGAGATTATAATTATTTTGTCGCAAATGTGGGAGGAGGTGTGGTTTTCTCCAATCCTGTTAATGGTGATATATGGGTAGCCTTTTCACATGACAATAATATTAGCATTTACGATGCTGATTTATGTCCAAAGAAACAAATGAATGGTCCCTGCGCAGTAGAGAAACATTTTCAGACTCGCCAAATAAAAGGGCAACAATACGTATTCTTTGAGCGGGATTATTTTGTCGACTGCTACTATGATGTTGCTTATACAACAGACCACGTGTATTTATTGTATCGCAATATAAATAATGTACCTTTCCCAAAGCAACTCAGTCCTGTGGAGGTGCATAAGTTTACATGGAGAGGCGAACCTCTGTCAAATTATAAGCTTGATAGGTATGCTTATTCAATATCTGTCAATACGACGGAAGATATGCTTTATGCCACGTGTATTGATCCTGAAACATCTGAACCGCAATTTGTAAAGTATAAATTATGAGAAACCTCTGTTTGCTGTCATTTGTCATGATTATACTGGTGGTGTCGTGCGACAAGACGCAAGTCCATTATTCTATTTCTTCAGTAGAATCATTTAATAAGTAGGTGTTCATATAAATTATGGGGATGCGCTACGTGTCAGTAGTGCATCCCCATTGTATTTTGAGTGTAGGCCGTGGGTCGGAGACACTTATTCCATTCCACTTCCTCTCCATTTACTTCATATTCTTGTTGGCTTCGGCAAGGTTAATTTGTGTAGTCACGCTGCTGAGGAGCTTCTCCATTATGATGGGTTTATTGATGAAGTCGTTGGCGCCGAGTTGGAATCCCTTTGAGATGTCCTGCTCGGAGTTGAGGGCAGAGAGAATGATGATGGGGAGGTCTTTTGTTTCGTCAGATGCGCGCAGACGGCGGATGACTTCAAATCCGTCAATACCTGGCATCATGAGGTCAAGGAGAAGAAGGTCTGGCTTCTTCTGCGCTATGGCATCAAGGGCGGCTTGTCCGCCATTGGCGGTGCGTATCTCAAAGGTGTACCGTGAGAGCATCTTTTTGATAAGAAGGATGTTCAGAGGGACATCGTCTACGATAAGTACGGAGAGACTGTCAACATCTATTCCTGGTGCAATGAGATTATTCATATTAGTTTATCTTTTATATTATTACTATTGTACATGTTTGTTCTTGAATGTGGAAATTCTTGTCAATCCGAAGTAAGCAGCATTTGGGTTTTAACGAAATCGTTGGTATAAATGAAAACGTAAGATTGTATCTGAATGTTTTTGTTTGTTTCAGAATACGTTGTTGTTTATAGTGCCGTTGGATTCGACTTCGTCATAGAGAGCCGCATCGTCTGGAGTCACTGATACATAGTTCATTTCCTTGATGAAATCATCGATGGTGGCATGATTGCCTTGCAGCTTCTGGTAGGTATAGCATACTTTCTCGCCAGGCTTGAGGATGGCCACGGTTGCTCGTATTGTTTCCGACATCATCACTTGGAAATTGATTATTCCTTCATCTGTGTCTCCTGTGTAGTTGCGTATGATGACACCGATGTATGTGATGTTATTGGCTGCTGAGACCTTGTTGCTGGGGAAATACATGCAGGCTATCTCTATGCTTTCTGGGCGGATAGGCATTGTCTCCTCGTTTTCGTTCATTATCCACATTTTGCCAACGAGCAGGTCGCCTTTTATGTTGCCGTTGAACTTCTGCTCGGCCAGGAGGCGTATGCGGCTGACGAATCTGTTGTATTCGATGTAATTGTCATAAAACTCAGTGTATACGGCAAATCCGATGCTTGGTGAGATGATGGATTGCCTGCCTTCGGGGGTTATCTCGTATACGTTTATATCTTGAGGTATGAGTTCGTCTACATCCTGTATTTCGTGGCAGCTGGTGCAGATCGTCTTTGTTTTGGGCTCGATGAAGGTGTTGCCGCAGGTGCCGCATGAGTATATGATGGCAGGACGGTCGTAGTCGACTCCGACGTGCTGGAGTATCTTGTGGCACTTGGGGCAACGTAGCTGGCCGCCGAAATTGTATGTGTGTTCTGGGCTAACATTACCGCAGCGGAAATGATGGATTACTTCTTCTGTATGTATGGCAGACTGTCCGCATTTGGGGCATGTCTTTATGTAGAGCAGGTGCGAGTGCAGGCAATTAGGACAAAGGTATACTCTATTGACAAACTTGGCTACTCGGAAGATGCCCTTTTCCATCATGGATTGCATGAAGACGAAGTACTCGCTCAGTTCATAGTGTCCTAAACGGTAGAAGAGATCGAAGACGGGAATGACGTATCCCGTTGATGCTGACACGTCAAGCTTGGGCTTCAGTACAGTCTTATGGCGTGAGATTAGGTAGCGTGTGAGTCGGATGAAAAACTGGTTGGATGAGAGGAGTGGATCTTCCTGGGATTTCAAGCCCAGTTCATCGTTATGTCTGATTATCTCTTCCACCTTTGTCAAGACATCCATGCTGTTCCAGTCATCGGCATATCCGTCAATGATGTCATCATAGTTGCCCATCTTGTTTTGTAGCGAAGCTGACACGAAAAGGGGTTTATAGCAACATTTGCCCGATGTTACAGGGTTGATGCTATTGAGGATCGTCTTGGTCTCTTCGGCAGATCCATTGACGATAAACACCACGTCGAAGAGATACTCTGGAAAGTCTGGGCTCTCATCGAGTGGGAATGGACTGTCAAGGAGCAGTATCCTTCTGTCACCGTCATTGTTTTGAATAGTAATCATGGTCGAGTGTATTTGTTTTTGTGCCTAATCAGTCAGCAGACACTGTATTTGTTGATGCTAATGAGATATTTTGAATGCAAATTTATAATAAATATTCTAATTAGTGATTGTTTTGTCGGGATTTGTTGTAATCAAGATGTAAAATACACTCTATAAATGGTTTTTTGCAACAATCAGTTTAAATAGCCAGCTTTTTTGAGTTCAGTGGCTGCTATGTCGCATTCTTTCCACCAAGCCTCGCCAAATCGTTGGATGAGGGGGCGCTTGAGGAATTGGTAGACAGGCATTTGAAGTTTCTTGCCGAGTTTTAGAGCTGGTTTGCAAACGTCCCATTTGTGCACGTTGACTGCCACCATATCTCCCACTTTTGACAGTCTCACGGGATAAAGGGCGCATGATATGGGCTTTTGCCATAGGGTTTTACCTGCACGGAAGGCAGTGTCGATGGTGCAGAAGGCGCATTCGCATTCGCTGCCTTCAAGGCGGCTACGCTTGACAAAGACGCAGTCGCGCCCTTCTACAATCTGTGTGACCAGTTCACCGTCAGGGTCAGGATAGACGACACCTTCTTGCCGTATCTGTTGTTGTGCTTGGGGGGTGAGCTCGTTCCACACCAGTTCAGAAGCCTCCTCCAATAGTCCTATCTCGTCCATTTCGACAGGGGCACCGGCATCGCCCTCCACGCAGCAGGCTCCGTGGCATTTTTCTAAGTCGCAGCAGAACATCACTTTGAATAAGTCTAACGACACTAATGTACCTAATATCTCAATCATGTTTTCTGGGGTGTTCTATAAGTATGAGTTTAGTTGTTGTGTTTTGTAGCAAGGTACGTTAACTTGAACTCAAGATTCTCCTGCATTCAGTTTCGTCCTTTGTCAATTGTTTTATGAGTTCATCTATAGAGTCAAATTCTCTTTCTTGCCTGAGGCGAGAGACGAATGTCACTGACAGCCTTTTGCCGTAGAGAAAACCTTGATAGTCGAATATATGCACTTCGATGCTTTTGTCGTTGCCGTTGTGTAGAGTGGGGCGTGTACCTATGTTAAGCATGCCAGGTCTGACACTGCCTTGTTCGTCTGGCATCTTTACTCTGACGGCATATACCCCTGTGGCAGGGATGACTTTGCCGCTTTCTGTCTCAATGTTGGCTGTGGGGAATCCCATCTTACGCCCGTTATGAAATCCCTCAACGACATGTCCTGTGAGATGGTATTCATACCCCAGTTTAGCATTGGCTCCTTCAATGTATCCGTTCATGATGGAGTGCCGGATGGATGTTGATGATATTTCTTCGCGGTCACGCCATTCGTCACATCCAACCACCTCTATGCCTATTTTTCTGCCAATGGCAGCACATTCGTCAAAACATAAACGGTCGTGACCGATATGGTTGTCATATCCCATAAGCAATGTCTTGACATTCAGTTTGCCGCAAAGGAATGTGGTCATAAATGTCTCGGCATTCATGACTGCCATCTCTGGTGTGAATGTGAGGACGATTACTTTGTCTGCTCCAGCTGCTGTCAACAGTTTCTTTTTCTCTTCGGCGTTGGTAAGCATCATAACAGGCAAATCTCGACGGAGCACCTGAAGCGGATGGTTGGCAAATGTCACCGCCACGGCCTCCAACTGACGGCTGTGAGCGATATCTGCCAATTGATGGATGACATGCTGATGCCCTTTGTGTACACCATCGAATGAACCTATGGTTGCAGCGCAAGGAGTGGGGGTGTTATCTTGTTCAATAGTCCTCATGAGAAAGGGCAGAGACTTTGTTTTTGAGAGTGTTCTTAATGTTTGTTGTTGAATGGAAGTTCTATTTGGACTGCAAAGATACAATTTATTCTTTAAACGAGGACTTCTTGCCATGTACAAATGGCATCATAAACCGTTTTGAAGAGATGTTGCGATACTAAAAGACAAGAAAACTGTATGCTATGTTTGGCAATTCAAGATAAATAACTAACTTTGCAACTGTTTTGGTTCGATATGTACAAACTATGTACTGACGATTAAAAGGGAACGAGGTGAAAATCCCCGACAGTCCCGCTGCGGTAAGTTCGTGCATCAAACCTGCATTTTTGCCACTGGGCGTTATCTGGATATCTTTAATAGATGCTGGGCTTGGGAAGGTTTTGCGGGGGAGAGAACAAGTCCGAAGACCTGCCATAGCTCATCACTAATGCCCTCGAGGAAAGGGACAATGATAAATATGATAAATAGATATACGCTGCATCGTGTACTTCGCCGTACACCCTCATCTACACATCCTTTTTTAAAAAGTTTGATAATAGGCTTCGCAGGCCTATGTTTCTGCGTTGACCCCTTGCTGGCTCGACCAATTCGTCGTGCAGGTCAGCAGACCTTGGATGCATGTATGCTTTTCTCGGATTCTCTTTCCTCTTCCTTGGATAATGCTGACACCCTTCATGATGTTTTTGTCACAGCCAACAGCAAGATACGAGATATAAAAAGTGCATCCCCGAGATATACGCTTGACAATACAAACTTCAGCCGACTTGGCGTCACTGACATAGCTGATGCTGTTCACCGTCTTCCTGGCATCACACTTCGTGACTACGGCGGTGCTGGTGGCATGAAGACTGTTTCTGTCAGAGGGATGGGGGCTCAGAATACAGGAGTGAGCTATGATGGCATAGCACTTAGTGATTGCCAGACTGGGCAGATAGACTTGCAGCGTTATACCATGGGGGGTGTGAAAAGCATGCAACTTAATGTGGCTGGGAACGATGATATCTTCATGCCTGCACGCAATGCTTCTTCTTCGGCTCTTCTGTCCATTACTTCACTGGACAATACAGACCTCTATTCTCCAACACGATGTAAGGCTCAGCTTGCTCTTGGTGCATGGGGATACACCAACCCTATGGTTCAGGTGCGCACTTCATGGCACGAACGGTTGACCTTTTCTGCAACCGCAGATTATGTCTATGCTGAAAATGACTATCCTTTTACTATTCCCAATGCCTCAACCTCCATGCATAAACGTCGCACAAACAGCATGATGAACCAATGGCATGGAGAGACAAGTCTCCTGTGGAAGGTTAATGACCGCAACAGATTGACAGCCAAACTATATTACTACGACAATGACCGCCAGCTTCCAGGCCCGGTGCACTATTATACCGAAGAAACGTCGGAAACTCTACACGACCGCAATGCCTTCGCCCAGGCACGATGGCTCGCTACCCTTAATGATAATTTCCAACTGATGGTCAATGGCAAGTTCAATTGGACATCGTCCGACTACCGAATCGGAAAGCCATCGGGGGGTATTACAGACAGTCAGTACTGGCAAAGAGAGGCATACGCCTCTGCAGCTCTGCTTTATAATCCCATTCACAATCTTTCGCTCAATTACTCTGCAGACTATGTGATGAACAATATGAACAGCAGTCTCTCTGTGGCCTCCAACCCCTGCCGTCACTCCATCCTGCAGGCGGCAGCGGCCAAGGTGTGCATATCGCGGTTTACCTTGTTGGCACGGGGCATTTATTCTGTATATCTTAACGACAGCCATGCCGCTACGGCGGCAAACGGCCTCCCTTCTGGCATAAATGCGCAGACTGAATCTGCGCCAGATGAGCACAATTTAGTTCCCTCTCTCTCCTTATCATACCGTCCATTCCTCCAAGAAGAATTTTACATAAGGGCATCATGGAAGAAGATATTCCGCATGCCCACATTTAATGAACTTTATTACTATCATCTTGGCAACCCTATGTTGTCGCCTGAGAAAACAAACCAATGGAATATAGGTCTCACCTGGCAAAGCGACCGCACCAGACCCTTTGGGGCAACACTCACCGCCGACGGCTATCTTAACACTGTCACCGATAAGATTGTCTCCATTCCATACAATATGTTTGTGTGGCGCACGGTCAATATAGGCAAAGTTAAGATTTACGGCATAGATGTCACGGCCGATATGAGTTTTACACTCATCCCCCGGCACACTATCGGTCTTACAGCTAACTATAGTTACCAGCGAGCTAAAAACGAGACCTTCCAAGGTAAGTTCTATGGCTTGCAGATAGCATATACCCCCAAGCATTCGGGCAGTGCCACTCTCTACTGGACAAACCCTTGGGTCAATTTATCTGCTACAGCCGACGGCATGAGTCGTCGCTGGGCCACTAACGAACACAATCCCAGCACCGACATTCCTGGCTTTGTTGAGTACAGTCTCACCGCCTACCGCAGCCATAAAGCCTTTGGATGTACTTTCACTCTCTCAGCCTCTGTCATCAATATTACCGATAAACAGTATGAGATAGTCCGCCGTTACCCCATGCCAGGGAGGGGGTGGAAACTAAACTTTACGATAGAGCATTAGTAAGGAGGTATTCTATAAGTTAGCAAAAAGACAAACCCCGATAAAAACATAAATACTAATTTTTAGAGCACCCCTAAAATCAATAAAAACAATTTATCACACAATGAACAAATTTATTTTCCGTAGCACTTTAGCTATTTTCAGTGCTCTCTCTTTTGCTCTCGTCTCTTGCGATGATGATGACAACAAACTTATTATTGACCCTGTAGAGAAGTTCGCTTTAGGCGCATACATCCTCAATGAAGGCAGTTTCTTCTCTGGTGTCAATGGTTCTTTATCCCGAATAGACTATGGCGACAACACCTTCACAGACAGCCTCTTCGTCAGGGCTAATGGCCGCACTCTCGGTGGCACACCTAACGATGCAGTCATCTATGGAACTAAGATGTACATAGCTGTGTCTGACGAAAATCGCATAGAAGTGGTTAATGCTGAAACTCTTAAGTCTCTTGGATTCATCGAGCAACATCAGCCACGCAAGCTTGCTGTCTGTTCAGGTAAAGTGTATGCGTCATCTTATGAAGGAACAGTCATAAGCATTGATACTACATCTTTGAAGAAGGTTGGCACATCTGAGGTTGTAGGCTCTTGCCTTGAAGGCATCACTGCCATGAACGGTTCATTGTATGTCTGCAATGCTTACAATTCTGATTATACATACAATACCAATGTGGTTGAGCTTAATGCTTCAACCCTCGCCAAGGTCAAGGACTTTACAGTAGCTCTCAATCCAACTCGCATTGCCAATGACGGCACAAACATCTACGTTCAGAGCACGGGTAACTACTACGATGTGCCTGCTTCCATTCAGAGCATCGATGTCAAGAATGGTAGCGTGAAAGAACTCTGCTCAGGCACATATATGACCATCCTCAACAATAAGATATACAGCATCAACAGCGTTTATGGCCAACCTGCCGAGTATAATGTGTATGACATTGCAACAGGGGAGATTTCAAAGTTTATCGATGGCTCTGACATATACAGCCCTTGTGCTATTGCAGCTGATCCGACTCTTAACATCATCTACATCTCTTCATACAATGAAGGCGCATTCGGCTCAGCTGACTACGCAAGTAAAGGATACATCGTGTCATATACAGAAGAAGGAACAAAGATTTACAAGTATAATGCAGGTGTAGGTCCTACTACATACGTCTTTCTGACCAAATAATCAACCAGACGAAAGGGCGTTCCATACAAAAAGATAACCGATTTATAGAACTTTCCTTAACATGCGATGAACATAAATCAAAGTCAACTGTTCATATTAGCCGCAGTGCTGTCCGTCCTGTGCTCCTGCACAGGCGGCGGCTCTGCTTTTGTGCATCCAGAGGGGGACACCATTAGCCTGTCTCACTCTCGGCTCATCACCATGGTCAAGTACGACGGTTATACCAAGGTTGAACTGACCAATCCTTGGGACACTGCCCATTTGCTCGCCACATATATCCTTACAGCCAAACCAGAGGAACATTCTTCCATGGCTGTTCAGCAACAAAACGTGTCAGTCGTGAAAGTGCCGTTGCAGAATGCTCTTGTCTTCAGTAGTGTGCATTGTGCTCTTCTTTCAGAGATGGGCAAGTCGCTTGCTATCAGCGGTGTGTGCGACAAGCAATACATTCATTCCCTCAGCCATCCTGTCGCCGACTGTGGCAGCAGCATGTCGCCCAACATGGAGCGCATCATACAGTTGCATCCCTCTGCCATGCTTGTGTCTCCCTACGAAAATCGTACGGGATATGACCGTTTGCAGCAGTTAGGCATACCTGTTATTGAGTGTGCCGAATACATGGAGAAGTCGGCATTGGCCAGAGCGGAGTGGGTGAAGTTCTACGGATTGCTCTTTGGAGCCGAGAAAGAGGCTGAATCCATTTTCTCGGAGGTGGAGAAAAACTACAATCTCTATTCTTCCATGGCGCAGGAGACGACAACAAGACCTGTCATCATCAGTGAGACTCTTTATGGCAATGTGTGGTATCAGCCAGGAGCGTGTAGCACCATCGGGCGCCTTTATCATGATGCGGGTGCTCGTATAGCTTTCCCTGAGTATAGGCAGAGCGGTTCTGTTGCTCTCTCGTCAGAACAAGTTTTCGCCCGTGCTCATAATGCAGACGTGTGGCTTATGAGTTGCAATGAAAACTCCCATCCCACTCTTAAGGCATTGAAGGACGAAGCTGAGATTTATAGTCGATTTAGGGCTTATAAGGAGGGCAATGTGTGGGCCTATGACACCAATACGTCACTTTTCTTCGAACGGTCCACTTTTCATCCTGACGGCCTCCTTTCTGACATCATCAAGATATGTCATCCGGAATTGCTCAGAGACAAGTCAATGAATTACTATCATCAGCTGCAATGAAAAAAAAGATAGGTGTAATATCTCTCGTACTCTTGCTGTTAGCTCTTTTTGTGGCTAATATCTTTTGGGGGTCAGTGCATATTGATGCTGCCGAGGTGGTGAGAGCTGTCATTCATCCTGGCGACAACGATAATATAGCTTTTATAATAAATAATTCTCGCATGCCTGCAGCATTGACAGCTACGCTCGCGGGTGCAAGTCTCGCCGCTGCTGGACTTATGTTGCAAACAGCTTTTCACAATCCTTTGGCAGGTCCTTCTATACTTGGCATATCAGCAGGCGCCAATCTCGGTGTAGCCATTGTCATGCTTGCTATGGGCGGAGGAGTTGTCACAAGCGTATATACGGTTAATGAAAACGTGGCCGTCATTGCTGCAGCCCTCATTGGCAGTCTTGCGGTCATGGCTCTTCTCATTTTTTTCTCTGCTATACTCAGAAACAATCTCATGCTCCTCATTACAGGCATCATGGTTGGTTACCTCACATCGTCCATCATCTCTCTGCTCAACTTCCTTGCGTCCGCAGAAAACATACAGGGATTTATCATTTGGGGTATGGGCAATTTCAATGGTGTCTCAATGCGGCAGATGCCTGTTTTCGCACTTCTCTGCATCGTTGGCCTTGTCCTCTCCTTGTTGCTTGTCAAATTTCTCAATGCTATTTTGCTTGGAGAACGTTATGCTGTCAACCTTGGAGTGAACATGCAGCGCGCGCGCACCCTTCTGCTCCTTGCCACAGGACTTCTCACAGCTGTCATCACTGCATACTGCGGCCCTATTGCTTTCATAGGCCTTGCCACCCCACATATTGCTTTCCTCGCTATAGGTACAAGCAACCATCGTCTGCTCATGCCTACCACCATGCTCTCTGGGTCTATTATAGCACTGCTTTGCAATCTCATCAGCACCATGCCCTCCAACACTGTCATACCTCTTAATGCCGTCACCCCTATTATGGGAGTGCCTGTAATCCTGTACATAGTGTTGAAGCGTGATGTGTGATTGGACGTTATTGAGGTAGCTGCTTAAATTTATCTCAAATGGTGTTCATAAATGGCTTTATAGGGTTGTTCCCTTGTACCTCCATTCCACCTCCGATATTTCTCCTTTCGGGTATTAGAGTCACAACGGAGGCATAACGGAGGCACGATAGAGCCACCGTAGACCCATTGCAGGATCATCTGGTGCCGCTCTTTATTCAGCAGATGGCAGCGGTATAGCCATAGTTGTTGATTTTATCCTTGTCAAACACGAATTTATTTCCCGCTTCCCTTTGCTAATTCGTATAACATCCGTATATTTGCAAAATAAACAGCAAAAACGAAATCCGAGATAATAAAAAACGTATCGATATGGAGAACAAGACACTCAAGCGGCTGCCCGTTGGCATCCAGACATACAGCGAAGTGGTGGACATGGACTGTCTGTATGTTGACAAGACTGAGTATATCTGCAAGATGGTAAAACTCAGCAAATACATCTTTCTGAGCCGTCCGAGACGGTTCGGCAAGTCTTTGTTCGTATCCACCCTCCAAGCCTATTTCGAAGGACGGAGGGAACTGTTCAAGGGACTCTATATCGATAGCGTGGAGAAAGAGTGGACGGCCTATCCCGTGCTGAGGTTCGACATGAGCCTTGGCAAACACATGGAGAAGGAACAACTGGAAAGGTATCTTCTGAATATACTGGAAGAGAATGAGAAGCGATTCGGGCTGTCCTTCAATCTCATTGACCCCAATGTGCGCCTAAAGAATCTCATAGCCAATGTCTATGAGAAGACGGGCAAGAAGGTCGTGATTCTCATAGACGAATATGACGCTCCGCTTCTTGATGTGGCTCACGAGGAAACGATGCTTCCTGTGCTCCGCAATGTCATGCGCAACTTCTACTCACCCCTCAAGGCTTGCGACCCGTACCTCCAGTTCGTCTTCCTTACTGGCATCACCAAGTTCTCGCAGCTCAGCATATTC
>JAXJBE010000036.1:0-10263 GCA_036303125.1 Bacteroidaceae bacterium | reverse complement strand
GTGGGCGACTTCGTCAAGACAGAAGTGGACAACTTCCTCCACAAGAACCTTGACATAGCCGAAATCATCGAAGACAAGATAAAGGAGAACGAACGCGACCGCAAAGCCATAGCGGGTGTGACCAAACTCGCCAGAGAACGCGCCAAAAAGGCCAACCTGCACAACCGCAAGCTGCGCGACTGCAAGATACACCTCAACGACCCTAAGGGAGACCTCAAGGAGGAGAGCGCCATCTTCATCACCGAGGGAGACTCAGCCAGCGGAAGCATCACCAAGAGCCGAGACGTGATGACACAGGCCGTGTTCTCTCTGCGAGGCAAACCTCTCAACTCCTTTGGCCTGACCAAGAAGGTGGTCTACGAAAATGAGGAATTCAACCTCCTGCAGGCTGCACTCAACATCGAGGACGGCATAGACGGACTACGCTACAACAAGGTCATCGTGGCCACAGATGCCGATGTGGACGGCATGCACATCCGCCTGCTCATAATCACATTCTTCCTCCAGTTCTTTCCTGAGCTCATCAAAACAGGACATGTATACATCCTCCAGACACCACTCTTCCGTGTGCGCAACCGCAAGAAACGCATCAAAAAGGCCGTGCTCGAAAAGTACATGGCTGAGCACAAAGACAGCAAGGGCGACTTCATCACCATGTACTGCTACAGCGAAGAGGAACGAGTCAAGGCAATAGAGATGCTGGGACCCGAACCAGAGATAACACGATTCAAGGGTCTGGGAGAAATCTCGCCCGAGGAATTCAAAAACTTCATCGGACAAGATATCCGACTGGAGAGCGTCACACTCCGCAAGACCGACCAAGTCAAAGAGCTGCTCGAATACTACATGGGCAAAAACACCATGCAGCGACAAAACTTCATCATCAACAACCTCGTCATCGAAGAGGACAAGGCTGAGGATGAAGAGGAGGCAGAGTGAAGAAGTGAAGACGACAAGATGTGGAACGCTACTTTCCCGCCTCAAATAAGAAACACACACTATTTGACAATCAACAAGCCGAAAATGAGCAATACTACTGACACGACAAAGTCGAGAACGAGGAGAGCCATCTTTGCTGGCAGCTTCGACCCTTTCACCAAGGGACATAAGAACATAGTCGACAGGGCTCTCGCAAGTGTGGCCGACGAAGTGGTCATAGCCATCGGTATCAACTTTGAGAAAAAGAGCATGCTCTCGCCTGAACAAAGGGCAGAGGCCATCAGAGCTGTCTACACCGACAACCCCCGCGTCTGCATAGACACCTACACGGGACTCACTACAGACTATGCCCAGCGCACCAAAGCAGACTTCCTGCTCCGAGGAGCGAGAAGCGTCAAAGACTTTGAATACGAACGCTATATAGCCGATGTCAACCGCAAGCTCACGGGCATAGAGACAGTCATACTCTTCTCCGAACCCGAACTGGCCTCAATCAGTTCCAGCATAGTGAGAGAACTCATTTCATACAATAAAGACGTAACAAACTTTCTGCCATGAACTATTACAATACTATCAAGACAATACTCTTAACAGTCATCGCATCCTTCGGCTCAACAGCCTTGGCTCAAAACTCCAATATGGACGAACAGCTGCGCAAGCTGCTTTTTGCCCACGGAGCCATCACCCAGCTATATGTCGACACCATCAATGTGGCCAAGGTCACGGAAGATGCCATCAGAGGCATGCTCACCGAACTCGACCCTCACTCCACCTATACACCAGCCAAGGAGGTAGAGGCTCTCAACGAACCCCTGACAGGCTCTTTTGAAGGCATTGGAGTGCAGTTCAACATGAATGAGGACACTCTCGTCGTCATACAGCCCGTCAGCGGAGGACCATCTGAGAAAGCGGGCATACAGGCCGGGGACATGATAGTCAGCGTGAACGACACAGCCATCGCAGGCGTGAAGATGTCGAGAGAGAACATCATGAAACGCCTTCGCGGCCCCAAGGGCACAAAGGTCAAATTGGGTGTGATACGCCGCGGCATAGATGGCAAGCTCAGTTTCACTGTCACTCGAGACAAAATCCCTGTATACACGATAGATGCTGCATACATGATAGACAAGACCACTGGCTACATACGCATCAACAGTTTTGGTGCCACCACCAACGCTGAATTCATCAAGGCCGCCACTTCCCTACTCTCTCAAGGCATGAGAGACATCGTCATCGATCTACAAGGCAACGGCGGCGGATATCTGCAAGCAGCCGTCGACCTTGCCGATGAGTTTCTGAGCAATGGGGAGATGATTGTGTACACAGAGGGGCGCACAACTGGACGGCATGAATACCATGCCAAGCCAGGCAAAATCAATGTAGGCAAGATAGTCGTCCTTGTAGACGGATACACAGCCTCTGCCGCAGAGATTCTCTCAGGAGCACTCCAAGACAACGACCGAGGCATCATCATTGGCCGCCGCACCTTTGCCAAGGGGCTTGTGCAACGCCCCATCAACCTTCCCGACGGTTCGCTCATCCGACTGACGATAGCCCACTACTACAGTCCTGTGGGACGCTGCTTCCAGAAGCCATACGTCAAGGGCAACAAGAAGAAATATGACCAGGACATGCTCGAGCGTCTCAACAGCGGCGAACTGCTCAGCGCTGACAGCATCCATTTCCCTGACTCATTGAAGTTCACCACCACAGGTGGACGCACCGTATACGGCGGCGGCGGCATCATGCCCGATGTATACGTGCCTTTAGATACAACGGTCTACACCAAGCTGCACCGCGAACTGGCTGCCAAAAGCTGCGTCATCAGCACCACGCTCAAATGGATTGACCTCCACCGCGCTAAACTCATCAAGACATACGATGTGGAAGCCTATCGCAAAGCGCGAGCTCGCAAACTGGATAACAAGTCCTTCAAGATGGAAGACCTGCGCAAAGGATTCCTCGCGTACAAGGAGGGATTCACCGTCACAGACGACATCATCGACCTTCTCCTGCAAAAAGCTAAGGAAGCCAAGATAGAATACAATGACTCAACCCTGCAAGCCTCAATGCCAATGCTAAAGGCTCAGATTAAGGCTCTCATAGCACGCGACCTGTGGGACATGTCTGAGTTTTACGAGATAATGAACCCCTACAACGAGATATTTGTCCAAGGACTCAAGGCTCTAAAGGACGAGAAGATGTTTGAGGAAATAAAGCAATAATAATAATTACGAGATACGCATAGACAACCATGATTAGCTATAATACAGACGGAGTTAAAATGCCTGCCATCCGCCGCCGAGACACAAGCGCATGGATTAAGCAAGTCGCCGCCGCCTACGGAAAGAAAGTGGGCAGCATAGCCTATATCTTCTGCAACGATGACAAGATACTCGAAGTCAACAAGCAGTATCTCCAGCACGATTACTATACTGACATCATCACATTCGACTACTGCGACGACGAGGAGATGATGGGGCACAAAGATACCATCTCTGGCGACCTCTTCATCAGCCTCGACACAGTCCGCACCAATGCCGAGCAGCAAGGCACCACTTTCGAAGAAGAGCTCCACCGCGTCATAATCCACGGAGTGCTGCATCTCATAGGCATCAATGACAAAGGTCCTGGCGAGCGCGAGATAATGGAAGCAGCTGAAGACAAGGCTCTGCTCATGAGAAGACAACAAATAACATCAAGACAATAACACCACACCACAAATCAGGACACAATGAAAATTTTCCAACACGTATCAGACATAGGCGACCTGAGACAAGCTCTCGATGAAGCCTTTGAGATAAAAAACGACCGCTATAAATATCAGTCGCTGGGCAAGAACAAGACAGCTATGCTCATATTCTTTAACAACTCTCTCCGCACACGCCTCTCCACACAGAAGGCGGCACTCAACCTCGGCATGAATGTCATTGTGCTTGATGTCAATCAGGGAGCATGGAAACTGGAGACAGAACGAGGCGTCATCATGGAAAGCGACAAGAGCGAGCACCTTCTGGAGGCCATCCCTGTCATGGGCTCATACTGTGACATCATCGGCGTGCGCTCGTTCGCCCGCTTCGAGTCACGACAGGATGACTATGAGGAGAAGATTCTCAACCAGTTCATCAAATACAGCGGTCGCCCCGTATTCTTTATGGAAAGTGCCACAGTCCACCCTCTCCAGGCCTTCGCCGACCTTATCACCATTGAAGAGTATAAGAACAAGACACTCATAGAGCCTAACCCTCTCTTCGGCGGCTCACAGGTTGTGCGCACACCAAACAAGCGCCCCAAGGTAGTACTCTCGTGGGCTCCACACCCTAAGGCTCTCCCGCAGGCTGTGCCTAACTCATTCGCTGAATGGATGAACGCGGCAGAGGTTGATTTTGTCATCACTCATCCTGAGGGTTATGAACTTGATTCTCTCTTCGCTGGCGATGCCAAGGTGGAATATGACCAAATGAAAGCCTTCGAAGGCGCTGACTTCATTTACGCTAAGAACTGGAGCTGCCCTGGGGTGACACGTCCAGAAGACTACGGCAAGGTGCTTGGTGACTACCACGACTATACAGCATGGACTGTGTCTGAGCGTCAGATGGCCGTAACTAACAAAGCCTTCTTCATGCATTGCCTGCCTGTGCGCCGCAACATGATTGTCACTGATGATGTCATCGAGGCTCCTACCTCCATTGTCATCCCTGAAGCTGCCAACCGCGAAATATCTGCCACAGTGGTGCTAAAGCGGATGCTGGAATCACTATAACAGCAATGCACTCTAATAAAAGCATAGTGTTACAGCTGCATATTTAACGCGTCCGGTGTATTAAACGACGGAATGCACTACATAAACTCCCACAAATGAAATAAGGCTGCAAGTTGATTCTTGCAGCCTTATTTTGTACTAAGCACCAGCTTTTTTCCTTGCTCTGAGCATACATGCTATGCCAATAATCACAAACGGAATGCTGAGCTGCTGCCCCATATCCAAGAGCATGTCTTCCTCAAAATCCACCTGTTCCTTCTTCAGAAATTCGATGAAGAAGCGGAAAAGGAAGATTGTGGTGAGGCAGTATCCGAAATAGAAGCCTGTGCCAACGGCTAATGGGCTCTTTAATGAATCTTCTGAGCTATTATTCTGTGCAGAGAATGTTCTGTACCATTTGCGGTATAATAAAACTCCTACGATGAAGATACATATATATGCCAAGGCCTCATAAAGCTGTGCGGGATGGCGCGGCACGGCCACTCCGTCTACAAGTGCCTCTCTGCTGTGGAAGATGAATGCCCAGGACACATCAGTAGGATTACCTATAATCTCAGAGTTCATCAAGTTGCCCAGACGGATGCAGGCCGAAGTGATGGGCACGGCTATGGCTATATTGTCCAGCACCGTCCAAACATTGACCTTTGTTTTGCGACAATAGAGAATGAGGGCAATAATGAGTCCCAAGGCACCGCCGTGGCTGGCAAGACCTTCATAGCCTGTAAACTGCCAGTTGCCAGCCTGAGTGAGGCGGAAGGGGATGAACATCTCCACAAATCCTGTCAGGCTCGTAAGGTAATATTTTGGTTCATAAAAGATGCAGTGGCCGAGACGTGCCCCTATCACCACTCCGAGAAAACAGTAGAAGAAGAGGGGCTCGAACTTCTCTTGCTCTATCTTCTGCTGCTTATAAAGGCGCTGCACGATGAAATAGGCCAGCAACAGGCCTATACACCAGAGGAGAGAGTACCAACGTATGCTAAACGTTCCGATGGTGAAAGCATTAACATCTGGTGTCCAATCTATGAAAAGAGGGGTAAATGAGTTCATAACTTACACATTGAATCTAAAGTGCATGATGTCTCCGTCTTGCACCACATAGTCTTTGCCCTCAACTCCGAGCTTGCCGGCTTCTCTCACTCCTGCCTCACTGCCATACTTAATGTAGTCGTCGTACTTAATGACTTCAGCGCGGATGAATCCTTTTTCAAAATCAGTATGGATGACACCTGCGCACTGAGGAGCCTTCCAACCGCGGCGGAATGTCCATGCCTTGACTTCCATCTCGCCTGCAGTAATGAATGTCTGGAGATTGAGCAAAGCATAAATAGCCTTGATTAGCCTATTGCAGCCGCTCTCTTCGAGTCCCATGTCCTCAAGGAACATCTGCTTCTCCTCGTAGCTTTCCAGCTCAGCTATGTCTGACTCTGTCTGCGCACTGATGACGATGAGTTCTGCATCCTCTCCTTTGATGGCCTCACGCACCTGTTCTACGTATACGTTGCCTTCCTTTGCGCTGGCGTCGTCCACGTTGCAGACATATAGCACAGGCTTGGTGGTGAGAAGAAACATGTTCTTAGCTGCTGCCGCCTCCTCATCATTCTCCGGTTCCACCACACGGGCTGACAGGCCTTTCTCCAAAGCTTCCTTATAGCGGAGGAGAAGGCCATACTCAACCTTGGCGGCCTTGTCGTGACCCACATTGGCGAGTTTCTCTGTTTTTTTGATGCGCGCCTCCACAGTCTCAAGGTCCTTGAGCTGAAGTTCTGTGTCGATGATTTCTTTATCGCGAACGGGGTCGACACTGCCATCGACATGCACGATGTTGCCATTGTCAAAACATCTGAGCACATGAATGATAGCATCGCACTCGCGTATATTGCCCAAGAACTGATTGCCAAGGCCCTCTCCCTTGCTGGCTCCCTTCACAAGACCAGCAATGTCCACTATGTCGCAGACAGCAGGCACGATACGTCCTGGATGTACTATCTCGGCGAGCTTAGTAAGCCTCTCGTCAGGCACACTCACCTGTCCGAGCTGGGCATCGATGGTGCAGAAAGGGAAATTGGCCGCTTGAGCCTTTGCACTTGACAAACAATTGAACAAGGTAGATTTGCCTACGTTGGGCAGACCTACAATACCTGCTTTTAATGCCATATTACTTATTTTACTAATCATTAGACAGCCGCCCCACCCTATCGTGTCAGATTAAAGTGGAGGACCAAAAAGAGTGTATTTATTAAATTCGATGCAAAGTTAGTGATTTGCCGACAAAAGCAAGGTCTTTAGGCATATAAATATAACAACTCAACATAAAAACAAGGACAAAGAGTTCTATTTTGATTTATTTATTGAAAGTTACAATACGATTGTATAACTTGTTAGGATAAAAATGCGTACCTTTGCATCATAATTACACAATCAACAAGTTATGATTTATTTTTTTAGAACACCAGCGCAAAGCGTGATAGCTACTCAAGTAGATCACGAACTGACATCAGATGAAACAAATGAGCTTTGCTGGCTCTACGGAGAGGCAAAGAAAGAATGCGAAGAAAATCTGGGAGGATTCTTTGTGGGTCCACGCCGAGAGATGATTACTCCGTGGAGCACCAATGCCGTGGAAATAACCCAAAACATGGCTATCAAAGGTGTCCAGCGTATCGAAGAGTACTTCCCCGTAGACAGCGAGGATGCTGAACACGACCCCATGCTGCAGCGCATGTATTATGGACTCGACCAAAATATCTTTACTGTCAATATAGAGCCTGCCCCTATCCTTTATATTGAGAACCTCGAAGAGTATAACGAGCAAGAGGGTCTCGCCCTCTCTCCTGAGGAGATAGAATACCTGCACACGGTGGAGTCACAGCTCAACAGGAAACTCACAGACTCTGAGGTGTTCGGTTTCGCTCAGATAAACTCTGAGCATTGCCGCCACAAGATTTTCGGCGGCACATTCATCATCGATGGCGAAGAGAAAGAAAGCTCTCTTTTCCAGATGATAAAAAAGACTACTCAGGAGAATCCTAACAAGATTCTCTCTGCATACAAGGACAACGTGGCTTTTAGCCAGGGTCCTGTAGTTGAGCAGTTCGCGCCAGCAGACCACTCAACAAGTGACTATTTTCAAATCAAAGACATCGAATCAGTCATCTCGTTAAAAGCTGAGACTCACAACTTCCCAACTACTGTGGAACCCTTCAACGGTGCTTCAACAGGTACAGGAGGCGAGATTCGCGACCGTATGGGTGGAGGTGTAGGCAGCTGGCCTATAGCTGGCACCGCTGTCTACATGACAAGCTACCCACGCAACGGTGTGGCTCCAAGCCAACCTCACAGCTACCCCAAGTGGACAACCTCCGACAAGAAGGGAGACATTCGCCCATGGGAAGAGGTGCTGCCTATACGCAAATGGCTCTACCAAACTCCAGAACAGATTCTCATCAAGGCTTCCAACGGCGCCAGCGACTTCGGCAACAAGTTTGGACAGCCACTCATCTGTGGTTCTGTCCTCACATTCGAGCATGAGGAGACACAGACAACAACTGAGGGGGAGAAGGTGAAGGAACAATATGGCTACGACAAGGTCATCATGCTTGCAGGCGGTGTAGGCTACGGCACTAAGCGCGACTGTCTCAAAGGCACTCCAGAGAAAGGAAATAAGGTGGTCGTAGTTGGTGGCGACAACTACCGCATCGGTCTCGGAGGTGGATCCGTGTCGTCTGTCGATACTGGTCGCTACTCTTCTGGCATCGAGCTTAACGCAGTGCAGCGTGCCAATCCTGAAATGCAAAAACGTGCCAACAACCTCGTCCGCGCTCTTTGCGAAGAGGATGTCAACCCTGTTGTCAGCATTCACGACCACGGTTCAGCAGGACATGTCAACTGTCTCTCCGAACTCGTAGAGGAATGTGGCGGACTTATAGACATGACCAAGCTCCCTATCGGAGACAAGACTCTCTCAAGCAAGGAAATCATAGCCAATGAGAGCCAGGAACGCATGGGACTTCTTATTGACGAAAAGCATATCGACCATGTACGTCAGATAGCAGAACGCGAACGTGCTCCGCTATATGTGGTGGGAGAGTGCACAGGCGATGCGCACTTCGCTTTCCAGCAGGGAGACGGTGTGCGTCCATTCGACCTTGACGTGGCTCAGATGTTTGGTCATTCTCCCAAGACATACATGCGTGACGAAACTGTCACACGCACATACGAAAACGCGACATACTCTTACAGCGATATAGAACAGCATCTTGAAAATGTACTCCGCCTTGAGGCTGTAGCTTGTAAGGATTGGTTGACCAACAAGGTAGACCGCTCTGTGACGGGCAAAGTGGCTCGCCAGCAATGCCAAGGCGAGATTCAGCTTCCGCTCAGCGATTGCGGCGCTGTAGCCCTTGACTATCGTGGCAACAAGGGTATAGCAACAGCCATCGGCCATGCTCCTCAAGCAGGTCTC
Source organism: Bacteroidaceae bacterium (assembly GCA_036303125.1). GTDB lineage: Bacteria > Bacteroidota > Bacteroidia > Bacteroidales > Bacteroidaceae > Minthosoma. The sequence continues at coordinate 1,096 of JAXJBE010000036.1, read as the reverse complement.
GCAGACCCGGCAGCAGGCTCTGTGCTCGCTGTAGCAGAGTCATTGACCAACCTCGTATGGGCTCCTCTTGCTGACGGACTCGACTCTGTCAGCCTCTCAGCCAACTGGATGTGGCCATGCCGCTCTCAGAAAGGCGAGGACGCACGCCTTTACCGTGGAGTAGAAGCTCTCAGCGACTTCTGCTGCGCTCTCCAAATCAATGTGCCTACAGGCAAGGACTCCCTCTCCATGACTCAGAAATATCCTGACGGAAGCAAGATTGTCTCTCCTGGCACGGTCATCGTGTCCTCTGGCGGCGAGATAACTGATGTGAGAAAGGTCGTGAGCCCTGTACTCGCAACAGACAAGGACACTACACTCCTACATATAGACTTCTCTTTCGACGCTCTCAAGCTCGGAGGTTCAGCCTTTGCCCAAACACTTGGTAAGGTTGGCAGCGACGTGCCTACAGTGAAGAATCCAGAGTACTTCCGCGATGCCTTCATGGCTGTGCAGGCTCTCGTTGACGATGAACTCATCCTTGCAGGCCATGACATCAGTGCTGGCGGTCTCATCACTACTCTCTTAGAGATGTGCTTTGCCAACAAGGCTGGCGGTATCGCTACTGACCTCAACTGCTTCAACGAGAAAGATCCTGTCAAACTGCTCTTCGCAGAGAATCCTGGTGTGGTCATCCAGATAAAGAACTCTGACAAGAATGATGTGAAAAAGATATTGGATAATGCTGGCGTAGGCTTCGTGGAGATAGGACACCCCATCAGCGAGCGTGAGGTAGTGGTGAAGAAGGACAGCAGAACCCGCCGCTTCGACATTGACAAGCTGCGCGATATATGGTACGACGCTTCTTACCGCCTCGACACAAAACAGTCATTCAATGGTATGGCTAAGGAAAGATATGCCAACTACAAAAACCAGCCTATTGAGCACCTCTTTCCTGCTTCTTTCACTGGCACTCTCGCACAATACAGCATCAGCGCAGACCGCCGTGAACGCACTGGCATCAAGGCGGCAATCATCCGCGAGAAGGGCACTAACGGGGAACGCGAGATGGCTCTATCTCGCCGGCTTTGATGTGAAGGACGTCATGATGACGGAC
>JAXJBE010000035.1:0-7756 GCA_036303125.1 Bacteroidaceae bacterium | reverse complement strand
TTGCAATGAGGGTCACGCGGCCTTGGCTAACGTGCAGCGCCTCGTAGAGTTCGTGGAGAGCGGCATGACATTCAACGAGGCTCTCGAGGTAGTCCGCACCTCTTCTCTCTATACAGTACATACTCCAGTGCCAGCAGGACACGACTACTTCGATGAGGCACTTTTCGGCAAGTACATGTCACAGTATCCAGCAAAACTCGGCATCACATGGGATGAGTTCATCGGCATGGGTCGCGTCAACCCTGAAGACAAGGGCGAGCGCTTCTGCATGTCAACATTCGCTTGCAACACATGCTCATGGGTCAACGGAGTAAGCTGGTTGCATGGCAAGGTGTCAAGAGACATGTTTAACGGTATCTGGAAGGGATACTTCCCGGAGGAACTCGCCAACGTGGGCTATGTCACCAACGGAGTACACATGCCTACATGGACAGCGTCAGAGTGGAAGACTGTATACGCTAAGTACTTTGACAAGAGCCACCTCGCAGACCAGTCAAACCAGAAGATATGGGAGGCTATATACAATGTGCCCGATCAGGAAATCTGGAACACACGCATGACTCTAAAGGCCAAGCTCATCGACTATATCAAAGTGGCATTCAAGGAAGACTGGCTCAAGCATCAGGGCGACCCATCGCGCATTGTGTCTATCGTGGACAAAATCAATCCGAATGCCCTCACTATCGGTTTCGCTCGCCGCTTCGCTACATACAAGCGTGCACACCTCCTCTTCAGCGACCTTGATCGCCTCGCCAAGATTGTCAACAACCCCAACTACCCAGTGCAGTTCCTCTTTGCTGGCAAAGCTCACCCTGCAGACGGTGCAGGTCAGGGTCTCATCAAAAAGATCTATGAGATTAGCCGCCGTCCAGAGTTCCTTGGCAAGATCATCTTCCTTGAGAACTACGACATGAAGCTCGCTAGCCGCCTCGTGACAGGTGTGGACATCTGGATGAACACCCCAACACGTCCTCTTGAGGCATCAGGCACATCAGGCGAAAAGGCTCTCATGAACGGTGTTGTCAACCTCTCCGTCCTTGACGGATGGTGGCTTGAAGGTTATCGCGAGGGCGCCGGATGGGCTCTCACCGAAAAGCGCACATTCCAAAATCAGGAGCAGCAAGACCAGCTTGACGCAGCCACTATCTACTCTCTTCTTGAAAATGAGATTCTCCCGCTCTACTATGCTCGCAACGCGAAGGGTTACTCAGAGGGCTGGATTCAGACAGTGAAGAATTCTATTGCGCAGATTGCTCCTCACTATACCATGAAGCGTCAGCTCGACGACTACTTCACCCGCTTCTACACTCCACTGGCTAAGCGCCGTGAGGTTCTATTCGCTGACAACTACAAGAAGGCTAAGGAGATTGCCGCATGGAAGGAACTTGTAGCTTCACGCTGGGACAGCATCAATGTCGTATCCTTCGAGAAGGAAGAGGATATGATCAAGGGCGATGTCCTCTCCGGACGCAAGTACAAGGTTAAGTACGTCATCGACGAGCAAGGCCTCGATGATGCAGTAGGTCTCGAACTCGTCACTATCTACAAGGACGAGGACGGACGCGAGTACGTCAGCCAGGTTGAGCAGTTTGAGGTGACAAAGCGCGAGGGTAACCTCTTCACATTCGAAGGCACACATACCATCCCGACAGCAGGCAGCTTCAAGGTGGCATACCGCCTCTATCCAAAGAACGCAGATCTCCCACACCGTCAGGATTTCTGCTACGTGAAGTGGTTTAACTAATACACTCTGTTGAAGACCAGAGCGGTGGCGGTATCATCTGCCGCCATCGTATACATGAAATAACGTTGTTGCACCATCCTGAAAACAGGGATGGTGCAATTTCCATTCTTGATAATCAATCCACGTAGGGATAAAAAAAGAACGAATTCATTAAGCAGGGCTGGCCATCCGGGATGCACATGATTTTCCAAGCCGCACCAACAGGAAAAATCCGCTGGATCGAAATTGCACTTTAAAGAACCCTACAGGGACGATCAAGCCTAATATTGGGCGAGCAACCTCAATTCTTAAAATCATCATGCGAGCACGAGTGAATATATATATAATACTAATCTGTTTGACATTGCTTCCGCTATCTGCCACTGCGCAAGAGAAAAGCGGCAATAAGGATAGTGAGGATGTGTATAAGAAGTCTGCGGTAGCAAAGAACTACCGCACGAATATGAAGGCAAAGAACTATGGGGAAGCCAAGAAAACTATAGACAATGCTATTTCTCGTTACGAAGAAGCAGCCAAAGACACAAAACTGTATATCTATAAGATAGAAGCCCTCAATGAACTTGTCAAGCAGGAAAACCGCAAGATATATCTCAATTCCAAGCCTGACACAGTAAGTTTCTTCAACAATATCTATGAGTTGTATGAAACAGGACTGAAATGTGATAGTATTGAAGAAGTTGTCCTCACCCAAAAGCGTGCAGAGGGTAAGAATACAAAAAACAAGCTAAGAAGTGGAATACGAAACTACCTCTTGGCCTACCGCACCAATGTTGTGGGTGCAGGTAAGTTTTTCTACAACAAAAAGCAATATGCCGAGGCATTCAAGTTTTTAGACATGTACATGCGAACAAAGCACGCCCCCCTTTTGACCGACTCCAGCGTGGCTACCCCTCTCAATGACCCGGATGATCGAGTGAGCGTGAGCACAATAGCAGTGCTCAGCGCCTATGCCTCATCCAATCACAGAGGAGTGATGACATATCTGAGTGAGAGCCTGACCGATGAAAATATCCAATCTCAGATAATTGAGATAGGCTGTAAGTCAGCTGCAGAACTCAAAGATACCACGTCCATGCTGCTCCTTCTGGAGAAAGGATTCGAGAAGTATCCCGAAGTGGATTATTTCTTCATGACACTCATGAGATTCTACAACAGTGCAGGAGAATATGATAAAGCTCTGGCCACAGTCACCAAGATGGTCGAACTTTATCCAGACAGCCGCGACTACAACTTCATGATGGCTAAGCAGCACATGATGCTCAAGCAGTATGAGCAGGCTGTGAAGTCGTTTACAAACTGTGTCAAAATCAACGCAGAAGATGCAGAGTCCTATTCTTCAATGGGCAATATATACCTCATGGCAGCCCAAGATGTCTATTCCGGCATCAATGTCTCTGTGGCTGATCCGAAATATTTTGAGAAGAAGAATGCTATGCGAGAATACTACAAGAAAGCTTGTACATGCTTCGAACTGGCAAAGAAGTTTCAGGAGGACAAGCCCGAACTATGGCTCGAAGGATTGCGTGAAGTGTATTTTAAACTCAACAAGGGGCGCGAACTTCGTTCCTTGGAGAAATACAAGAAATGAATAACCGTAAAAGGTGAACTGTCAAACGTGTGTTTTTTTGAAGAATTGCGAATATAAATATAGTATGTGAACAATATCCGCGATAATTTTGTGTGGTATGCAAGAATTTTCATAACTTTGCAACTCACAAATCACTTTTCCCATCGACAATGGCAGCAAAGAAAAATAAAGATAAGAATAAGAAATATCAAGCAGAACAAAAAGAAAAACTCAACTCAGGCGGTTTATTTTCAGGATTCAAGAAGGGAGAGACGATACTTTTTTTCATAGGTCTAATCCTTGTCCTCACAGCTATCTTCATGGTTGTGTCCTTTGTGTCATACCTCTTCACTGGCGAGTCAGACTACAGCCTTCTCGAGCAAGGCATAGACCCTTTCAATAAGGAACTGAAATACAAGAACGTGTGCGGCTCCTGGGGAGCACTCATGGCCTTCTTCTTTCTCAACGACATGTTTGGCCTTGCCTCGTTCATCATACCTGTATACCTTGCCATACTCGGTTTGAGGCTGATGAAGATATTCAAGTTCACACTCGTGCGTAAGTTTATCCTCCTCACATTCTTCATGGTATGGACGAGCGTTTTTCTTGCCACCTTTTCCCATATCTTTCCTTTCCTCCAGACATCCTTCCTCAAGATAGGAGGCAACCATGGCGTCAATGTAGTCAATCATCTCACACGTCTCGTAGGAATGCCAGGCTTGCTTGCCGCTTTAGCTCTCAGCGCTGTAGCATACCTCATATATTTAAGTGCTAAGACAATAGAGGTTATCCGCAATATGATGCGATTCCGCTTCCTCCAGAAAGTTAACCCCGAACGCATCAAGAAACTCGTCAGCCGACATCTTGATGACGATGACGCAGATTCTGTACACTCAGATGATGATTGTTGCGAAGAAGAGGAACCTTATACTGATGCCTTGCCATCAGATAATAAAAAAGACAATGGTTTCATCGCCGCATCAGACGACCCATCCTCATTGCTTGATAGAACAGGAGCAGCGGAGCAGGGTAGGGCAGAAGCAAGGAGGCCTGACGAGGCAAAGTCGCTTGTACTCACATTTGACGACATCAACTCAGAGTCTCTAAACGGAGCTTCAGACACAGGCAATACCTCTGACCTCCACACCTGTGAGCGGCATGAATCTGCAGACGCAGCTAAAGCCTCGCACGTCAGCACGACAGAAACAGCCTCAGCAGACGACATGGACATCGAAGTCAAGGAGACAGACAAAGGCAACGGCGAGATAATGAGAGGCGACATCAATACCCCCTACGACCCCAAGCTTGACCTTGAACATTATAAGTATCCTACACTTGACCTCCTTGCAGACATGAAGGATGAAGGTCCTAAGATTGACATGATGGAGCAGAATGCCAACAAAGACCGTATCAAGCATGTGCTCAAAAACTTCGGTGTGGAAATTTCCACCATCAAAGCAACCATAGGCCCGACCATCACACTCTACGAGATAGTGCCAGCTGAAGGTACTCGTATCAGCAAGATACGCAATCTCGAAGATGACATCGCTCTCTCCCTCGCAGCCGAAGGCATCCGTATCATTGCACCCATCCCCGGTAAAGGCACCATCGGCATAGAGGTGCCAAATAAGAAGAAATGTGTGGTCTCCATGGAAAGCATCATCAATAGCCGCACCTATCAGGAGAGCACCATGGAACTCCCTTGCGCCGTCGGCAAAACCATCAGTAATGAGGTCTTCATGTTCGACCTCGCCAAAGCCCCCCACCTACTTGTGGCAGGCGCAACAGGACAGGGTAAGTCCGTCGGACTCAATGCCATCGTCACGTCACTCTTGTACAAAAAGCATCCTTCAGAGATGAAGATTGTCATGGTCGACCCTAAAAAGGTGGAGTTCAGCATCTACAGCCCCATAGAGAACCATTTCCTCGCACGCCTTGAGGAAGAGGAGGACTGCATCATCACCGATGTGCAGAAAGTCGTCAAGACCCTCAATTCCCTCTGCGTGCTGATGGACACACGCTATGACATGCTCAAAAAGGCTAACGTGCGCAATATCAAGGAATACAACGAGAAGTTCAAGAATCGCCGGCTCAACCCTGAGCATGGGCACGAATATATGCCATACATAGTCGTCATCGTTGATGAGTTTGGCGACCTTATCATGACAGCAGGCAAAGAAGTGGAACTCCCTATTTGCCGCATAGCCCAGCTCGCCCGTGCCGTAGGCATCCACATGATAATAGCCACCCAGCGTCCCCAGGCCAGCATCATCAGCGGAGCCATTAAGACCAACTTCCCCACGCGCATAGCCTTCAAGGTCAGCTCAATGATGGACTCACGTGTCATCCTTGACCGCTCAGGCGCCAACCAACTCATCGGCAAGGGCGATATGCTCTACCTCCAGGGAGGAGAGCCTGTGCGCGTGCAGTGCGCCTTTGTTGATACCCCCGAGGTTAACAACATCTGCCACTTCATAGCCACCCAGCAGTCATTCCTCCATCCGATGTATCTGCCAGAAGTAGTAGATTCAGACGGAGACAGCGGCATGGGCATGGGCACTGTCGACAGGGGGCACCTCGACCCCATGTTTGCTGATGTGGCACAGTTCGTAGTGTCCAACCAAAGTGGCTCCACATCCATGATACAACGCAACTTCTCCATAGGCTACAACCGCGCTGGCAAGATAATGGATCAGCTTGAGAAGATGGGAGTTGTAGGTGCCCAGATAGGAAGCAAACCACGAGAAGTGCTCATCAAAGACGCTCTTACACTTGACAGCCTCCTCAACACACTCTAACACACAACCTCAACACGCATTAACGCTCACCCCTAAAGAACATCCCTAAAACAACAACATGAAACGCTACATCATCTTGCTCTTGGCCATGACACTCACTCTTGTGTCAGCTACAGCCCAATCGGCCAGCAACATACTCGACACATCAGCCTCAGCGCTCAAGTCTGCTGGCAATACAAGAATCGACTTCACTGCTGATGTCAACGGAGCGTCAGGCAAAGGCTATATCAAGATACAAGGTCAGAAATTTGTCCTCAACCTGGGCGACATGATCACATGGTTCAACGGCAAGACCATGTGGAACTATGTCCGCAAGAACGAGGAAGTGACCGTCACCGAGCCCTCGCCCTCCGAAATAGCTAAAATAAATCCTTATTCCTTCCTCCATTTCTACAAGAAAGGCTACAAAGCCACGATGGGCAAGTCCACATCACGCGACCATGAGGTCATCCTCCAGAGCGAGGGCAACGCACAGTACAAGAAGGTCATCTTGCATATCAACCGCAAGACCAACTACCCGTCCTCCATATCCATGACCACCAGTGGAGGCCAGCAAGTGACCATCCGCTGCACTGAGGTAAAGAGTAACCAAAAGTTCACAGCCTCCACCTTCCAGTTCAATCAGAAGAAATATCCCGACGCAGAAGTCGTCGACTTGAGGTGAGACAGCCCACGCACCGCCATAAGCAATCTTCTTCAAGCCATTCCTCTACCACACCATGGCGAAGTCGCATTCCTTAAGAACTCAGATGCTTCATACGATAACATTTCCTTAAGAACTTACATCCTTTCTACCTTAATCAACTCCTAAACACACATGGATATAGCTAGAGCAATCATGTTGTACACGCAGATAGCCCGCAATCAGCGACTCTGCATGCGCCGACATCCCATATTCGAGAAAAACAAGGCTATGAAAGTGTTCAGCTATCTCTTCATATCCTTCTGGGCCGTATACCTCATCGTCCTGGGCGTATCGACCTACGGCATCTTCAAAGACAGCCCATACGAAGTCTTCGATTGGGTCAACGGAGGCCTGATGTGGTTCCTAACCATCGACTTCTTCCTCCGCTTCGTCATGCAGGACACCCCAGCTCAGAATGTCAAACAGTATAAGCTGATGAACATCCCCACCAGATTCCTGCTTAACACCTTCCTCCTGCGCATGGGTCTTCAGCCCTTCAACCTCTTCTGGGCTTTCTACTTCGTGCCAGTAGCCCTGCTCAGCATCCCCCAATATTACGGTATAGCTGGACTCATCTCTTTCCTGTTCAGCTGGTGGCTCATCTTCGTGCTCAATAGCTACTGGTACCTGCTCTGGCGCACCATTATCAACCGTAACGCCATTCTCTCCATCATTCCCGTCATATCATACGCACTCATCCTCTATTTTGGATATTTCTTCGATAGCGAGGATGAGAGGCTGTTCCATTCCTCCATCAACTTTATGCGCGGCTTCCTCGAAAGTAATCCCGCCAGCTACCTCAGCTGCCTCGCTGTGGCAGTGCCCCTTTATTTATTGAATTACCGAATGCAGCAAGTCTCCATCTATGTCGAGATAGCCAAGGCAGAGATGGTGCACAAGGTCAAACCCAACAACATGACCAGCCTTGACCGCTTCGGCATCATTGGCGAGTACCTCAAGCT
>JAXJBE010000034.1:0-2303 GCA_036303125.1 Bacteroidaceae bacterium | reverse complement strand
GCCAACTCAGAGGGTCACTACCAGCAGCTCCTCTATGTCATCTTTTCCCTCATGGGCAGATATGTCGACGTGGAGGTTCACACTGCCACAGGGCGTGTGGACATGGTCATGCGCACCGACAAGTCCCTTTACCTCTTCGAGTTGAAGCTCAACAAGTCGGCCGAGGCAGCCATGCGGCAGATAGACCTCAACGACTATGCCTCCAAGTTCGTCCTCAGCGGCCTGCCCGTTGTCAAGGTCGGCATCAATTTCGATGCCGAGAGGCGCACCATTGGGAACTGGAAGATTGAGAAGTAGATGAGGCCGCTTGTCTGTATAGAGTGTGAATGTTGAACATGTCTTCAAGCAACTCAATAATTGCTTTCACAAGTTCACGAAAGCATCTTCATGAAAAGGACAGGATTTGCCGTAATAAGAGAGGAAATCTTTAAAATTGTTCCATTGGAGAAAAAATCTCTTCAGATGAAGTGAGATTCTCGGATTTTGTTATTATCTTTGTCCTGTCATTCAAAGTCTTGTCTGTTTTTTATGCAACACTAAGATGGACTTGTTTTTTGAAGTGATGAAGTGCTGAACACTTTTTATAGTCAGGTTGCTTGTAAATACCATTAGTCTATAGTGTTGCGAATTAAATGACAGATAATCTCTATGAACAAAATTTGTAAAATGCTGGCGGTTACGGCTCTTGTCTCTCTTCCGTTAGCTCTTTGCGCACAGACGGAAAATCCTCGGGGCATCTATAAGATGGTTAAGTTGATTGGCAATGTGGGAGAAGTGAATGCTCCTTTTGACCAGTATAAGATATGTTCCGATTCGATAACGCTTACAATGTCGATACAAGGAAACGCTTTTCGTATTAGTGACAATGACCATCAGGTGTTCAACTATACTGGACCGCAGCCGCCAGAAGATGGTGTTAATAAAAATGTAAAGCTTGTTTATGACAGCGATTCCTCTCATTTCACCATGAAATGGTGGAGCAATTTTGTTCATCATCTTCATTTTCCGAAAAACGACTGGTGTACAGAGAAGTATGAATCATCTGTGTTTTCTGAGAATGGAAGGATTGTGGTTGATGCGCTTATTGGCAAGGCGGCAGCTTCTGGCAATCCGCTGTATGGCACTTGGAGTGTTATAGGAGAGATAGATGAACTCGGTAAGATGAAGCAACAGCTTAAATTGTTGCACGAGCAATACCAAGGGAGTAAATATTTCAACAGTTATATGGTGTTTATGCCCAACACATGGGTGATTTTCTCCAGCAGGGGTGGTTCGATGCAAAAGATAGAATATGAGGGAAAGAAAGCCTATAAGATAGGTAAGCAGACATATTGCAACGTGAAGTGGCTGTCGAAGAATTGCATTGCTGTGGAAAAGCGCATCGACAATCATCGAGACTGGATTATTCTGGAGCGTTTGAATGAGGGCATCAGTCCTCTGGATCGTATCATAGACCAGTATGTAGCCAGGAGCGGTAGGTATTGAGTCTGCTCAGAAAAATAAGCAGAGTGCTCAATCCGACTAAGAAAAAGAATGAGTACCTCTCTATGTAATGGGGGTGTGTCACTTTAACTTTGACACACCCCCATTTCGTTGGTCGTTTGTTGATAAGTGAAAGGGTTGATTATTTTTTTATTCTATATATATAGAATGTACGCGCGGGAACTGTCACCTCCTGGGCTGGAGCCGTTACGGAGAGATTAGATGTCTGTGGGACAATTTTGGTTGGATTGTCGAGAGAGTTCTCTGCCGTGAGGTCATCGGAGTGGAATGAGATGAGCTGTGCAGAGTATGAGCCTTTCTTCATGCCCTTGAGGTTGAGAGTGACAGGCTGTGGCTTGTCGCCTGTGTTGATGACCTTGATGACAACCTCGTTGGTTTTTTTGTCGAGGACAGCAGATGCGAAGAGGCCGTTCTGGTCTGCATTGCCTGCTACAGGCTTGCCGTTCATGGTGAGGGGCAGGACGTTAGTACCCTTGTTGAGAGAGTAGAGTTGCTGCACATAGTATGAGCATGAGTTGAACTTGCGGAGATTGTCGTACCAGATAGCGTCAGGACGCCACTGCCATCCCTCTACATGTGCGAAGAGAGGTGCATAAGTAGCCATCTCAACTATGTCTGCATTGCGTTCCAGGTCTGTCATGAAGGCAGCTTCCATGAGGGCAGCGTTGAAGTGATTCCATTTCTTTCCGCGTCCGTGGCAAGCGTATTCGCCAGCGAAGATTTTGGGGGCTTTCTTCGAGCGGTCGTAGTTGTCGTAGCGGTTGCCGCTCTTGAGGAACCAGTTCTCGTCACGATAGAAG
>JAXJBE010000033.1:0-1679 GCA_036303125.1 Bacteroidaceae bacterium | reverse complement strand
GTGTACACGTAGTAACCGTGAACGACTATCTGGCTAAGCGTGACTCTGAGTGGATGGGACCTCTCTATATGTTCCACGGACTCTCAGTAGATTGTATCGACAAGCATCGTCCTAATTCCGACGAGCGCCGCAAGGCATATATGGCAGACATCACCTTCGGTACCAACAATGAGTTTGGTTTCGACTACCTGCGTGACAACATGGCAACCAACCCTAGCGACCTGGTACAGCGCCAGCACAACTACGCCATCGTCGATGGGGTTGACTCCGTATTGATCGATGATGCCCGTACACCATTGATCATCTCTGGTCCTATTCCAAAGGGTGACGACCAGATGTTCGAGCAGTACCAGCCACTGGTAGAGAAGCTCTACGAAGTACAGCGCAAGCAGGCTACCGAGTTGCTCGCCGAGGCTAAGCAGAAGATTACCGAGGGCGGCAAGACCAAGAACCAGGAGATGCTCGAGGAAGGTTTCCTCTCACTCTACCGTTCTTACAAGGCGCTGCCTAAAAACAAGCCATTGATCAAATACCTCTCTGAGGAAGGTATCAAGGCAGGATTGCTCAAGACCGAGGAATTCTATATGGCAAACAACAACCGTGAGATGCCTAAGGCTGTTGAGCCTTTGTACTTCGTGGTTGATGAGAAGCTGAACTCTGCCGACCTGACCGATAAGGGTACAGAGTGGTTGGCTAAGCAGGTGAACGATAGAGAGCTCTTCGTTTTGCCTGATATCACAACACAGATGAGTGAACTGGAGGCTCGCACAGACCTTTCAGACCAGCAGCGTCTGGATATCAAGGATGAGTTGCTGGCTCACTACGGCGTACAGAGCGAGCGTGTTCACACCTTGCAGCAGCTCTTGAAGGCTTACACTATGTTTAATAAGGACGACGAGTATGTAGTCATGGACGGTCAGGTGAAGATCGTAGATGAGCAGACTGGTCGTATCATGGAGGGTCGCCGCTGGAGCGATGGCTTGCACCAGGCTGTAGAGGCTAAGGAGCATGTAAAGGTAGAGGCTGCCACACAGACCTTCGCTACCATCACACTCCAGAACTACTTCCGTATGTACCACAAGCTCGCAGGTATGACCGGTACGGCAAGCACAGAGTCTGGTGAGTTCTGGGATATCTACAAACTCGATGTAGTTGAGATTCCTACCAACCGACCTATCCTGCGTAAGGACTTGGATGACCGTGTATATAAGACAGCCCGCGAGAAGTATCGTGCCGTTATCGACGAAATTGAGGAGACACGTAATGCAGGCCGCCCAGTATTGGTTGGTACCACATCTGTGGAAATCTCTGAGTTGTTGAGCAAGATGTTGAAGATGCGCAACATTCCTCATAATGTATTGAACGCCAAGCTGCACCAGCAGGAGGCTCAGATTGTAGCCGAGGCTGGTCGCTCAGTAAATGGCAAGGGTGCCGTAACCATCGCTACCAACATGGCAGGTCGTGGTACCGATATCAAACTTACTAAAGAGGTGAAGGATGCAGGTGGTTTGGCTATCATTGGTACCGAGCGTCACGAGAGCCGCCGTGTGGATCGTCAGTTGCGTGGTCGTGCAGGTCGTCAAGGTGACCCAGGTAGTTCTGTGTTCTATGTGAGTATGGAGGATGACTTGATGCGTATGTTCGGTTCGGACCGCTTAGCAGGCTTGATGGATAAGATG
>JAXJBE010000032.1:0-1666 GCA_036303125.1 Bacteroidaceae bacterium | reverse complement strand
TCACCAAACTATGTGGCAAGAGCAGTTGGAGGGGCTATTCTGCCAATGAGATATTCGCCGGCTGGATGATATACTACACCCAATGGGAGACTCAACCCATCATAGAGGTGAAGAGCAAGGCTGTGCAGAGGATGATAGGAATAGATGATAAATGGGCTTGCGTGAAGGATTTCTATAATGCAGACAATTCATACAAGCTGTCTGGAAAGAGCAACGACACAAGCATTCCTGAATCTGAGCGCAAGGCTATCCGCGATGTGGATGAGAAGATACAGGTCATCACGATGTTCTACAACAGCGAGATGCTGCATATCTTCCCGCTCTCGGATGGCAAGAGCCTGAGATGGTACACGCCGGGAAGCACTGATCTGCCGCAAGGAGTGGGCGGAGCAGAGTTTCAGTTTATCAATCATGCGATGGACTATCTCGTGAGATACATCCTTGCCAATGACATCGAGGGCGCTAAGGGCATCATTTCCAAGATTGGTCTTTACCAGAAGGACAAGGCTGGGAAGGTGCTTCCCTCTGCTTTTAAGATAAAGATGGAGATAGCTTACAATAGTCTTCACTCTGCCCGCTGGGTGACATTCCTCTGTCTTGCCTTGGCTTTTGCTTTCTGCTTTCTTTCATTTCGCAAGGCGAAAAGCAAATGGTTGGCGCGTCTTTCCACCTATTATATAATAGGGCAGACGGCATTTCTCAGCGTAATGCTTGCTCTGCGCTGGTCAGTCAGCGGACACATACCATTGAGCAACGGCTATGAGACGATGCTATTCATGGCGTGGACGGTGCTCGTCATGACATTGGCAGTGATGCGTAAGGCACCGATATTCAAGGCTTTTGGTCCAATAGTATCATCGCTCTGCATGCTTGTTGCCACGCTTGCTACAGGAAGTCCGCAGGTGACGCCACTGATGCCAGTGCTTCAGTCGCCGCTGTTGTCAGTTCATGTAGCTCTTGTGATGATGGCTTATTCGCTCTTTGCTGTCGTGGCTCTCATCGCCATGAGGTCGATATGGCTATGCCGACAGGGTGGAAGCATGGAGTATGAGCGCCTCACAGCCCTCTCTCGCCTTTTGCTCTATCCTGCTGTAGCTCTGCTTGCTGGTGGTATCTTCATCGGAGCGGTGTGGGCAAACGTATCGTGGGGCACGTATTGGTCGTGGGATCCTAAGGAGACATGGGCTCTTATCACGCTCCTTGTCTATGCCATTCCGCTTCATGAGACGCCATTGGACAGTCCTGCACATCCGCAGCGTTACCATCTTTACGTCCTTTCTGCATTCCTTACTATCCTCATGACTTACTTTGGGGTCAATTACTTTCTGGTGGGGATGCACTCTTATGTGGGGTAAAGCCCCCCTCTTATCCCCCCTGGGGGGAAGATAAGTTAGGGACTGCTTGCTTGTATTATTCTCAATGGATAACACTGGGAAACAACTCAAGCAAGCAGTCCCTAACTATTATCTTCCCCCAGGGGGGATAAGAGGGGGGCTGTGGGTCTCTACTTCTTTACTTAACAACCTTACCACCAATCTTTACGATATTGATGCCGCGCTGCATCTTTGCGAGTCGCTTGCCCTGCATATCGAAATACTGCGGTTTGTCGTTTGTGGAGTCTATGAGTGGCTTGATGCTGGAGAACTCCTTGTATGTGAAGTTACAT
>JAXJBE010000031.1:0-4980 GCA_036303125.1 Bacteroidaceae bacterium | reverse complement strand
TTGTCAGTTTCCGATGATCCAAAACGGCCCACCGGATCCAGCGCGCTTACTAGCTTCGTTGAGGATAATGGACATATCCCAACTCTTCTCGGAGCGCTTATAACTGGAAGGATCTGCGACGAGTATCTTCCCATCGGATGTGCAGCCTCTCAGGACAATGAAATGGCCACTCGATGTAAAATGGCCTTTCGTCATGAGTGCAACGACTAACTTGCCCTCCGCAAGCGCATCAATGATACGCTGTGGTTCAGAAGCTGTGCAGCCATCGACACTCAGGCTCCACGCTTGCGCTGCTCCTGGTATCAAAGAACGATAAGAACCATTACCGCTGCACCAGTACCCGTGCTCGTATGCCCATTGTGCCATATGAGGCGGATCAATGGTTTCTGAGGTAAGACTGGATATCACTATGGCCATTGCAGTCGGGCCGCAGGCATAACCACCAATCGTATCTGTACCATAGGGCGAGTACTTCCACCGTTCATCTAACTGATTGTAATAGACAACCTGTGTTTCGCCGTCAGCAAAAATGACCCCGTCGTAGGATAGGCCCATTGCTGAGAACTCTGTTTCACTTAGACCTTGGTAAATTCCATCGCCCAAGAGGACAGTCAAGTTTTGCGCATATTGGCTTGCAAGGAGTTTCTGATCGTCTGACAGGTGGAAGATCTGATCGGCAAAATACGCTTCTCCATTATAGGAGATGGTATAGATCCGAATGGTCTCATGAATGGTTTCGCCTGAGTCTTCGTCACCTTGCTCAGGGGGAATTTCTCGCTCTTCATCCGTGAAAGCAAAAGAGTAGAGCTTATCCTTGTTAGCGGTGAGCA
This sequence comes from Bacteroidaceae bacterium, assembly GCA_036303125.1. Lineage (GTDB taxonomy): Bacteria > Bacteroidota > Bacteroidia > Bacteroidales > Bacteroidaceae > Minthosoma. The sequence continues at coordinate 4,150 of JAXJBE010000031.1, read as the reverse complement.
AAGCCTCCATATCTTCCTTGGAAATAGATGCAATATCTGTGTCCTTGTGTGCGCAATACTGGGAAACAAACGCATTTGCATTAAACACCACATCAGCGCCAAAGGGATTGTTGATCTCTTTTCCATCACAGCCGGACGATGCAAAATCAGAATCAATGCGTTCAAGAACATCCGTTAATCCTTCAGAGAGGATGGAACTGATGCCCTCGTTGATGGCTGTCATATTCTGGACTAACACTTCATCGTTCGAGATTCCATTCGGGGAGTCCGTTCCATCGCCCAATAATGATCCGAAGATGATAGAAGGAAGCATAGCTACAAGAATTAGAGGCAACAAAACTGCCGCGATCAACGGAATCAGCCATTTCGCAGAAGACTTCCCTGCTTCAATTGCCGCACCATGAGCACCACCTGCAGCTGCGCCCTTGGCAATATTGGAAATTGCTTTGCCAGTCTTTGCGGCACCCGCAACTGTGGATTCGGTCGATGTTTGCTGCTGGCTTTTTTCATCACTCATTAGATTTTGTCCTTTCTTTTGGGAACAGGCGGCATCTGAGAAACGATGCGTTCCTCATACCTAATCTTGTCACCTTCATCGGTATAGGGCGTTTTCTCAACTTTGGGCTGAGCATACTGCCGATACCATGAGGCACCGTCTACTGTTTGGACTGTATCATACGGGCCAGTTGGGGCCATGTATTGTTCTGTGCTGTACATAGCAAACTCCCTATCTGACTGCCTATCAGGTGAGACCTCAAGGCCCGTGATGCGTCCACCGCCGATTTCAACATTCTGAAATATGGGTGGCGCTCCAGAAATGCGTGCACTCTCAACCACAGAACCGTCGTGCTCTCTAGCGCCAGATGGGATAGGTGTCCCATTTGCAGACGCAGTAGGAGAAGCTGTTCCTGCGGCTGTGCCGCCATCAAGCGTAACTACGTTTTCTGACGTAATGGGAGATGGAGGGATGAGGCCACCATCATCTGCAAGTGCGCTACCTGAGTCAACAGGCGAATAGCCCAAATAGCTTGTCAATGCCTCAGCCGCCTGATCACCGGTGATGGACCCGACTGAGGATATGCTGCCTTTTGCCACAGCTCCAACAACGCTCATTGCAAATTTGCCTCCATTTTGCAGGCTTGATTCGAACATAGCGCCACCCACAAGATTGCTGAGTCCTTTTTCATTGCCTGTAGCGCTTGCGGCTGCCGCGTTTCCAGCAGCACGTTTCGTAACGCCGACAAGGCCGTTTCCTCCACCTGTAAAAGCAGCGCCGGCGGCCTGTGCATTTGTGTGAGTGCTGTTACTTGAGGAATGATGGTTAAATACAGTTCCACCTACAGCCCCCGCAACAGCAGCAATGCCGCGTCCGGCAACCATGAGCTCAGTCAACATACTTCCACCGGTTCTGCCGACATTGATTCCCAAAGAAGCCATAAAACTATCAATTTTCTGGCTGACTTTAAGGAATCCAATGGCGCATAGAAACCAGATAAAAACATTGCCAGCAACTTCTTCCTTGCTCGATGCCGCAATGGCACTTTCTACTTCGCTCTCATCGATGGCAAAGGCGGTTGTCGAAAGTACGCATAAGAGCAGCAATACAAGCAGTATGATATGGGCTTTTCTCTTCATCTTTACCTCCTCAAACGGATAACGGGTTGGCAAGAAAACTGCCAACCATACTCGTAAATAAGCGCAGGCACCATGCATTCATGATCAGCAAAAAAAGCTGGCCTCCAAGCATTCTGCACCATGCACTAAAGACATTTGATGTGTTTTCTGATGCCCCTGTAGCGAATGCGACTGGAGCTGTGTAGATCAGAACGCCGACGAGAATGTATCTCTCCGCTGCCTCGAATAGAAGCTTGATATAGTTCCATGCTACGATGAGCACCAAAATGAGTACAATCAAACTTACCGAGCCGGACACAAGGCTGCCCACCAAAACTGTTACTACGCTGGCAAAACTTGCAAACTCGATTGGGGGAAGTGCTGTGTCTACCACCCAGTCGTATGGCGTTCCTACGATTCCCAAAACGAGCACCATAATCTGATCCGCAAAAAGTGCTAAAAAGATAAAGAGAATGGATTTGATGGCGAGCTTGACTGGATCCTCCGCACTAAGGCCCAGTCCAAGCCCAAAGTTTCTGAATAGCTGCCACACAAGGTTCAGTAAGATGAAGCCTACACCAATCGCTACGAATATTTCATAGAGCGTTTCAGCGGCTGGGAAATAGCGTAGAAACGTGCTCATATCACAGCCTAGCGCACCGAGTACGGACCCTGTGATCAGATCCAGCAGATTCATGACCTGTGTGGCAATCCACTCAACAATACTGTCTAAGATTCCCATGCGGCTCCTCCTGCATCTGCTTAGAAGTGGCCTAACTCATCATCGAAGCCACTTTCAGGCAGGTAGTATGCTGCGGTGAGGCACATGGCAATGCCAGCGACAATACCGGATAAGAAACAGATAATATTCTTCATGTCTTGATTCTCCTTCGTAATTAGGGAGTCCAAGTGCCACCGGAAAAGAATGGTGTCACATAGGCCATGATAAAGCCAAGGCTATTGAGAATGGCCCAGGTAATAATGATCCGCTTTAACCATGCACGGGACTCATCAACCGTTCGTCCAGATCTGGAGAAGTTCATCAGAAGAAGCGCAATAGCCGCAGTAACAACAGCTGCGATGGTGCTGATGCCGAGGATTTGAGTGTACACATCCTGCATGATTGCACTCGCCTTCGTCCAAATGGTGTCAGCAGCAAAGGCGCGTGTGGAAAACATGGTCAGCATCGTAGGCGCGAGAAAGGCAGTATATAGGCCTCGGCCTGCATTTACATTTCTGAATCGCTCCTGCAGCTTCTTGATGACGGCAGGTTTGTTTAGATTCATATTGGGAAGTCCTCCTTTCAAATAGAGCCGAAAAGAAAAGCCGGGAACTCGGGCAGTACGACCTGAGTTCCTGGCTTCACATGAAAAATGCCTCCCGATGAAAGGAGGCAGTCCATCAATGAATCTTTTCGACGCTATCATCTTACCATTTAGGGGATACAGATGCAATTAAGCAGAACTTCAAGTTTCGTTCGGAAATAGTTCAATAGTGCTTCAAGGTAAAAACTGCTTGATAATCTCCATGCAATCACGCGCCGTGTAACCCCACAGAATGCGGTCAATCGCTCGAATTGCCATGTTGAGATAGCTATGATAGGTTACCATCGACATGGGGAATCCTTGCCGATCAAGTTCCGCTAGGATCACCTCACGATTCGCGGGCTTCTTTTTTGAGAAGTATGTGAGGTAGAGGACTTGATACATCAGCTCACCGTGGTCTGGATCCATTCGCACCGTATTAAGCGCGTTATCAATGATCTGGAGCATGTTCTTGCTCCGAATAACTGTTCTGGCGTACCCCTCCAGTTTAGAACCGGACAAATCCACGCCAGCCAATTCGGCATTGACTTCAAGTGTGGAAAGGCGGGTGCCATGCTCCATTTCCATTCGAACATTCATATCTGCTTCCGAGATTTGGATCGCATATGCTACTTTCCGGTACTGCTTGAGCAGATGCCTTGTGTTATGATACTTATCCGCATCCTTGCGTTTTGCGGTCTTCGCCTCTAAATGATCAACACCGGCTTGGATGCCGGTTTCGATCTCTGTTTTCAAAGCTTCTTTTTCTATCTCAAACGCGGGAGTGCTATCTGATGTCATCGTTTCATCTCCTTTCCGGATTGGGACTCAGTCGGTGGATCGCGGCTATTCTTCTCCTGATTCGTTACCTCCCAGTCTAAAGCACTGTAGAAGACTAATGGAATTTGGCGAGCAAAAAAAGAACTTCGGATCACCAGAAAAACTTGAATTCTCAAGGCTTTTCGTGGCTTCCCTATAGTGTGAGCGGGCGGGACGCGAGACTCGACGCTGATATCGAGTTTGCTGTCGTCTGCTTCCACCACATCAATCGCCTTAGCAATACCAATGATCTCGCCAATCCTGCTTAGCTCGAGTTCCTCACAGCCTTCACCGTAGATCATCTCACGATAGCGGCACATTGAAATGACAGAGCCGCGTGAGCTGGAAAAACTCACACGGCTGATAATTCCATATTCGCCGGCCTTCAACATGAAGCGTCCGACTCGGGACTT
>JAXJBE010000030.1:0-1947 GCA_036303125.1 Bacteroidaceae bacterium | reverse complement strand
GGTGAAGAGTTGGCTGAAAAGCGTGAGTGCCTTTGCCAATGGCACTGGCGGCTGTCTGATATTTGGCGTGAGCGATGACGACCAGATAGTAGGTCTTGCCGATGCCAAGGCTGATGCCGAGTTTGTCAGCCAGAAGGTGAAGGAGCGGATTGACCCTGTGCCTCAGACGGTGATGAAGATAGAGCGTGAAGAAGGTAAGGAACTGCTGATATTGCAGGTGTTGCCAGGTGACGATACACCTTATTATTATATGGGTGACGGAGTGCTTGAAACCTTCATGCGCATAGGTAACGAGTCGGTGGTGGCAGACGCTACCGAGCATAAGCGTTTGGTGCTGAGAGGACGCAATGCCTCGTTTGATGCCCGTCCGAGCGACGAGCTGTTTGAGAACTTTTCGTTCGAGAGGTTGCGCGGACGCTTCTATGCTTGGAACAACGTGGGTTTTGACAGCCGTTTCTTCCGCTCTTTCGGCTTGGTGGATGAGAAAGGCATCCTGACCAATGCCGGACTGCTGATGGCTGACGATTGCAGGATAAGGCAGAGCCGTGTGTTCTGCACACGTTGGAACGGGAGGACTAAGGCCGGCGGCACCATCGACGCACGCGACAGCTGCGAGATAACGGGCAGCCTCATTACGCTGCTGGAAAACACAATGGACTTCATACGCCGCAACACACGCACCCTGTGGTATAAAGAGCCGATGCAGCGCATCGAGATACCGGAGTATATCGAACGCAGCGTGATGGAAGCAGTTACCAATAGTCTGGCTCATAGAGACTATCTCATATTGGGCAGCGAGGTGCATGTGGATATGTACGACGACCGCTTGGTCATCTATTCTCCCGGCTCTATGCCCGAAGGCCATATCATTCAGAATATGAATATTGACTGCATTCCATCCATCCGCCGCAACCCCGTGATTGCCGACATCTTCGCTCAATTGGGATATATGGAGCGCAAGGGTTCGGGCATGGGCAAGATACTCGACCCCTATCGTGCGCAGCCGTTCTTCACTGAACGTATGCTGCCGACGCTTTACTCCGACCGTTCGCAGTTTACGGTGACCTTCCCCAACATGATAAAGATATGGCAGGAGGAACATGAGGGTGCGGAAATCTACTATGTAGAAAATGATACTCATGGTGATACCCGTGGCACTCAGAATGGCACTCTAAATGGCACTCAGAATGGCACCCGTGGCACTCGGAATGGCACTCATGATGTCCCTCAAGGTGGGCTTCGAGGTGAGGATTTGGACGAATGGATTGCATACCAATTGGCGGTTCACCCTAAAATGACTACTGAGGAATTAGCTTCATTATCAGGAAGAGGAATAAGGACTATTAAACGTCATATCGCTGGTATGCAACGACTTAAGTTTGTTGGAAGTGGTACAAATGGCTACTGGCTTGTAGGACCGAAGGTAGATAACCCAAAGTCTAAGAAAGATAATCAAGCAAGTGGTCAAGTAAGTGACCAAGCTGGTGACCAAGCTGGTGACCAAGTAAGTGACCAAGCTGGTGACCAAGCAAGTGAACAAGTATGTGAACAAGTAAGGAATATTGTTCGGTGTATTGGGGATAGTATTCTGACTATGGCAGACATACAAAAGAAGCTTAATATTGCAAGCAGAAGGTATGTACGTATTGAGATTTTAACCCCCGCCATCAATCAGGGCTATGTCATGCGGGCATATCCCGATAGTCCCAGACATCCCAAACAGCGATATTATCTGAGCGAGAAAGGGCTTAGGCTGGCAGAGAAACAGCCATTATATTGGCGCATGTGAAAACTTCCGTGGCAAAAAGACGGCAGCCTAACCAAAGAGATGGTGCATACATGATACAGAAAGAATAATTATTTGTACCTTTGCACCCATGGAACAGAATAACTCAGGCATACGTGCCGATTTTATCATCAGTTTCTTTCTCCCAAAGGGAATGACAG